>CAZNDR010000020.1:4001-16966 GCA_964571835.1 uncultured Cytophagia bacterium
GGTCAATATGGCGAGCTACGTTATCAGGAGTGGAGGTGGAATAACGAGCCACTGCGTTTTGGTAGGCTGGACGTGAGCTATAGCAAAAAGCGTGGTCCGCTGGCAATGCGCTTTTCTGCTGGTCAGCATGTTTCTGATGGCTATTCCGAAGCAAGCAATTTTAAACGCTGGAATTTGACTGGAAAATTTATTTATTTTTTCCGCGATGGATCGAGCTGGGCCTGGTATGGCTCTTATAATCTCCGCGATGAGAAAATTTTTGTCGGCTGGGACGATGCGCAGCATCCCTTCCAGGTCAAGCCATCGAATCGGGATAGCGGTGGCGAAATGAATATGCTTAATGTCTATTCTAAATATAACTGGATTTTATCCTCCAAGGCGGCGCTAAAATTCCGCGTTTCTTATTTGATGACGTTGATGGGAAATGAATTTATCAAAACCACCGATTTTAATCCGGCTCGAGGGTTGGGCGCTGAAATCCAAGGCGATTGGTTGCCTTTTTCCTCAATTGATTTTACTTATGGCATTGAGTTTAAATGGGACACGGGCAGCACCAAATATTTCGGCGATCATCAGGGCTACACTATCGGGCTTTATAGTCAGGCAGAGTATCGGTGGAAAGAAAAAATTCGTTTTATTCCCGGTCTGAGATATGATCGCTATAAATTAATTGACGGCTTATCACAAAGCCTTTTAAGTCCGCGACTGGGAATCAATATTAGTGCCACACTTAGTACGGTCTTACGTCTCTCAGCAGGTAGTGGTTTCCGGGCTGCTACTATCGCCGAACGTTATCTTAATTTTGAAAACAGCAGTGTGATTGTCAAAGCCAACCCGGATTTAAAAGCTGAGACTTCATGGTCTTATGACGTTGGCGTGCGGCAGTACTTTTCAAAAAATTGGTTCATGGAGATAGGCGCCTTTAGAAATGATTATGATAATCTGATTGAAATTGATCTGAACCAAAGTCAGATTGAATTTGCCAAAAACATTCGTGTCGCGGTGCAATTTCAGAATTTGCTTCAGGCAAGAATTCAAGGAATAGAATTGACGACTTCCGGACATTGGTGGCAGGATCGGCTGCGTTTAAATGCTACGGCGACAATTATTGACCACGAAGATCGGGTAACGCGTCAACCGCTCACTTACCGGCCGAAGTTCATTGCTCATATAAATCCCACGCTTTGTTTGGGTAGCTGGGAATTTGATGCTGACTACCGTTTTGCTAGCAAAATTGAAGCGGTAAAGCTTTTTTATTATGACGACCGAGTGGCACAAAAAGTGTGGAATTTCCGATTGATTTACCATTTAGCCAATATCGATATTCAATTGGCTGTGAATAATGCTTTGGATTATTACTACACGCAAATTGAAAGAAGCATGGGCGAAATACGCAATTTCACCATCAGTATAGCCGGTGAATTTTAAATTGAAAAAAGGATTTTGCGTATGATACACGATTATCGTTTTTCTACTGAGATCGGAATTCGAATTAATGAGATCAATTACGGCGGGCATTTGGGAAATGACAGCGTGCTTTCTTTATTTCAAGAAGCGAGGCTTCGCTATTTGAAACAATTCGAGTTTTCAGAAATGAATATCGGCGATAATACTAGTTTAATCATGAGCCAAGCGCATATTAACTTTAAGGCGGAAGCATTTTGGAGCGATCAATTAACCGTATTCGTCCAAATAACCAAGATAGAAAAAGTACGATTCAATTTTGATTATCTTATCGTTTTGAGCCAAAATAAAAACAAAGTGATTGTAAACGGCTATACCGAGATGGTCGGCTTTGATTATCTTAAAAGAAAAGTGAAAAAACTACCGGCTAAATTTGTAGCCTCAGTAAAAAATTTTGAGAAATCCTAACCAGGTGGCAGAGTATTGATAAATGTCCCCTATCTTCATTCAGGGAACATCTTTTTGACATAATGCTTTTAATATACATAATTTTAAATTCTGTCTTGGGCAAGATTGTCATTACCATAGAAAAGAATTTGTTGATCGCGGCAGCACTTGATTAGATGAATGACCAGTTGACAGTATTAAAACGATCAGCTGTTTAGATCAGTGGGAAGCAAATAGAAATTAATTTTAATAAAAAAAAAATAAAAATCACACCAAAGATGTCAGAAATTAAAAAACAAATATTATGGATTGACGATGAGATCGAATTGCTCAGACCACACATTATGTTCTTGCAAGAGCGAGGTTATGATATTACGCCTGTCCCCAATGCCGAAGATGGTATTTCATTAATCAACAAAAAAAAATTTGATTTGGTATTGCTAGATGAGATGCTCTATGGCATGGATGGATTAACAGCGCTGGGAGAAATAAAGGAGACAAATCCTTCGCTGCCGGTTATTATGATTACCAAAAGTGAAGGTGAGTCGTTGATGGAAGAAGCTATCGGCAGCAAAATAGATGATTACCTGACCAAGCCGGTAAATCCCTCACAAATATTATTAAGCTGCAAGAAAATATTGGACAGTAAAAAAATTGAATCGGAACGTTTTTCCCGAAATTATACTCAAGAGTTTAGCAGCATTACAGCTCGTTTGTTAGAGCCTATTTCTGCCGATGAATGGATCAACATCTATTTAAAGCTGACCGATTGGGAGGTCGAACTGGACAATCATCCGGAGTTGGGCTTGCGCCAAACATTGCTGGATCAAAAACGCGATTGTAATGTGGAATTTGCCAGGTTCATTGAACGGAATTATCCCAATTGGCTGCAAAGTGAAAATCGTCCGCTGCTCTCTATGGATCTTATTCCAACGCATGTGCTGCCCTTGCTTGAAGAAGGCAAAAAAGTGGTGCTAATTATCGTCGATAATTTACGCGTCGATCAGTGGTTATCTATTGAACCTTTGCTGTATCCCTATTTTCAAATGAATAAAAGCTATTATTTTTCGATATTGCCGACAGCGACGCCTTATTCCAGAAATGCCATCTTTTCTGGACTAACTCCCATGGATATCGCGGTGCAGCATGCTGACATCTGGGAGGAGATCGAAAACGATGAAACAAGTATGAATCGTTATGAGCATAATCTGTTGGAGATGCAATTAAAAAAAAGAGGCCTTGGTGAAAAACTAGCGAGCAAATACATAAAGGTCTTAGATTCCAAAGAGGCAAAAAGTCTTTATAAAAATATCTTGACCTTTGCCACTATGCCTATGTTAGCAGTAGTCTTTAACTTTATTGATTTTTTAGCTCACAGCCGCAGTGAGTCAGAAGTGCTTAAAGAGATTGCGCCGGATGAAGCAGCATTTCGGTCATTAACCCGCTCTTGGTTCGAGCATTCTGTGCTTCTGAAAATTTTGAGAAAGATGGCAAAATTTGGCAATACAATTATCATCTCCTCTGACCATGGCAGTATCCGCAGCTTGCATGGCGCCAAAGTAATTGGCGATCGTCATACCTCATCAAATTTAAGATATAAATATGGCAAAAGCTTAAAGTGCGAATCGAAATACGCTGTTGACATCAAAAATCCGGCTGATTACAAATTGCCTCGAAAAGGAATTAATACGAACTATTTAATTGCCAAAGAAGACTATTATTTTGTTTATCCAACTGATTACCATTTCTATTTGAATCAATATAAAGATACTTTTCAGCATGGTGGGATTTCCATGGAAGAGATGATAATGCCAGTAATAAAATTGGAGGCAAAATAGCTTGTAATGAAATTTTTGTTCACCACAACCAGCGAAAAGGAAACACGGCACATTGGCGAACAATTAAGCCGGCTGCTGCAACCGGGCGATGTGGTTGGTTTGTTCGGCGATTTAGGGAGCGGCAAAACGCACCTCATAAAAGGCATTTGCACGGGTTTGAAATGTGGTGAGCAAGTCTCCAGTCCAAGTTTTGCGCTGATCAATCAATACCAGGGCGAATTCCCGGTTTATCATTTCGATTTTTATCGTATCAATTCCGAAGCTGAAATTTATGAGCTGGGTTATGAAGAATATTTTTATGGCAACGGCATATGTTTGATTGAATGGGCGGAACGAGTGATAACTTTTTTGCCAGACGAATATATCGGGATTTATCTTTCAGGAATATATGAAAAAGGCAAGGAAAGCATGCGGAAAATTGATGTTTCCATCATTGGTTCTTCTTTGAATACACGGAAGTGGGCGTCGTTAAAAAATTATGAAAGGGCAAATTTACCAAAAAAATTGGAACATGTGCTAATTTGAAAATACTTGCCATAGATACCGCAACGGATATATTAGGCGTTGCCCTGACCGAAGACACAGATCTTATGGTTGAGTGCCGGCTAAATTTGAAGCGTGCTCATGCAGAAAAATTACTGGTGACAGTAGATAAAATATTGAATGAGGCACAAATAAAGCTCAAAGAATTGACGGCAATCGCTGTGTCGATTGGCCCCGGATCTTTTACTGGCTTGCGGATTGGTTTGGCCGTTGTCAAAGGTTTAGCTTTTGCAGCGAATCTGCCGGTAGTTGCCGTTCCGACGCTGGATGCACTTGTGCTTCAGGCGCGCGGTTACCCTTTTCAAATTTGCCCCTTAATAAAAGCTCAAGCTGATGAGGCTTATTTTGCATTTTACCATTTTGAGAGGCAAAAGCTAATAAGAGATTCAGATTATCAGCTTGTCGATATAAAATTTTTCAAAGAATTGATTACCCAAAAAAATTTGATATTAAATGTCAATGTAAGAAGTTTGTACCATTTTATTGCAGAGGACAGGACTGGTTTAATCGAATTCGCGCCACCGGAAATGTGCAAAATAAGTGGCTATACGGTGGCGCAAATTGCCCTTCAAAAACTGGCTGCAAACGAAGTGGAAAATATCGATTTATTGGAACCGTTTTATTTAAAAAATTTCAAGGCGAAGAAGAAGATCGGGCTGTAATATAGTAACTCCAACAATTGACATAAAGAATCAAAAGCTTACTGGCACAAAATGGCTGGCAGAGCTAACAAGTGGGCTGACATTCGAACTGGACGGGAAAGATCTTCTCACCGTGCGCTGGATGAGTTTCAGAGATATTGCACCAATCTGGGCGATGGAGCGAGAGATATTTCCCACACCCTGGTCAGTGGAAAGCTTTTTGTATCGGCTGACCGATCGAGAATATAATATCTCGCTGACAGGTCTAATCAACAAAGCGCCGGTGGCTTATGCGGTTTCTTATGTGGTTTGTGATGAATTGCACGTTGGCAATCTGGCAGTAAAAACTGATTTTCGGAGAAAGAGAATTGGTGAAAAGCTGCTGTGGCTCAGCTTGCAAATTGGCAAAGCCAAAAAATGCAACTGGGCTCATCTTGAAGTGAGAGAAAAGAATATCTCGGCAATTCAGCTTTATGAGAAGTTTGACTTTAAGTTGGTTGGCCGTCGTAAGAGCTATTATCAAGAGGAAAACGAAGACGCTCTTTTAATGAGCCGATCACTATAATCGGAGTAACGATATGGCATGGTTTAAGAGAGAAACATTTGGCTTGGTGCCACAAGAAAAAAAGGAGATGCCCGGCGGATTGTGGCTAAAATGCGAACAGTGCGGAGAAATAATATACAGAAAAGAACTTGATCGTAATCTGAATATCTGTTGGAAATGCGGCTATCATTTCAGAATTGTGGCAAAAAGTTACCTCAAAATTTTGTTGGATGATGGTCTATTTGAAGAATTTAATGAAAACATAAAATCTGAAGATCCGCTGAAATTTAAAGCAGCGAAAAAATATAGTGATCAGTTAAAAGCGAGTATTAAAAGAGCGGGATCTAATGAGGCTGTTTTGACTGGCTTTGGCGCCATTAATAAGCGCCGAATAGTTATGGCTGTTATGAATTTTTCCTTTATCGGCGGAAGCATGGGATCGGTAGTCGGAGAGAAAATTGCCCGGGCAACAGAAGCAGCCATTAGAGAGAGGCTGCCGCTAATTATCATTTCCGCTTCTGGCGGCGCCAGGATGATGGAAGGTGCCTTGTCGCTGATGCAGATGGCAAAAACATCAGCCTATCTAGCAAAACTTTCGGATCTAAAATTGCCTTTTATCTCCATCGTCACCAATCCGACAACCGGCGGCGTTTCTGCCAGTTATGCTATGCTCGGCGATGTTATCATTGCCGAACCGGGCGCGTTGATTGGCTTTGCCGGTCCACGTGTCATCAAACAAACCATTGGCCAAGATTTGCCTCAAGGATTTCAAACCTCAGAATTTATGCTCAAACATGGTTTTATTGATGCCATTTATCCGCGAAATGAAATGAAAGAAAAATTGAGTACCTTATTAGATTTTTTTTCTACAGATGCTGGAATTGAGAATGTCACCCCATAAACGAATAAAAACTTTATTGACCAATGATGACGGAATAAATGCCCCAGGCCTATATGCACTATACAATGAAATGAAAAAAATGGGTGAAGTGACCGTTGTGGCGCCAGATAGCGAAAAAAGCGCCGTTGGCCATGCCATTACTCTGTCTGATCCACTGCGAGTCACCAATTTTCAGAAGAATAATGATTTTTTTGGTTATGCAGTAAACGGCACCCCGGCCGACTGCGTGAAGTTGGCATATTGGGCGCTGGGCATAAAACCCGATATTTTAATTTCGGGCATTAATTTGGGTTCGAATACTGGTATCAATATTATCTATTCTGGAACGGTCTCGGCAGCAACTGAAGGAGTATTTTTGAACATTCCCTCATTTGCTATTTCTTTGACCACTTTTTTAAATCCAAATTTTAGTATTGCGGCAAAATTTGCCAGAAAATTATCGCAGGTCATTTTGAAAAATGGTTTGCCAGCCGGCACGTTGCTGAATGTCAATGTGCCAGCAGTCGAACATGAAAATGAATTAAACGGAATTCAAATCACCCGTCAAGGCAATGCCATGTATCACGAAGAATTTGATAAACGAGTTGATCCGCATAAACGAGTCTATTATTGGCTGACTGGGCAAAAGATCAAATTGGAAAAAGAGGCAGATGTCGATGACCGGGCAATTTTGGATAATAAGATATCTATTACGCCCATCCATTTTGACTTAACGAATTATAATTGTTTGGATGAGCTTAAGAAGTGGAAAATAGATTAACTTTAGTTTGCCGGAAAAATAGCTTCACTGGTTTTTGAGCTGATTAAGTTGAGTGAGTATGTTAATGATGAGTCTTTCGATCCAGCTTGCAACTATTTGTCTCTTTTTTTTTCTCTACTCTTCGAGTACAGTGCATAAGGTAGGATGGAATGCAAAAGTTGAATCATAATAATAATTGAATAGTTTTCATTTAATGTTTGTTTGTGATGATTAACTCGAGCTAGGTATTTTAATATGGTTGTAGGATAGCAAATCGCTGAATGCCTAAACCAACAATAATTTCGGTTGTGATATTGAATACGAAAAGCAAATAAAGAGAAAAAATTGACGGCGACCAATCTCCACAACGAGCTAATCCTAATTCTCGACTTTGGCTCTCAGTACACGCAATTAATCGCCAGACGCATTCGTGAGCAAAAGGTCTATTCAGAAATAAAACCATTTAATGTGTCTGTTGGCGCGATAAAAGAGATAAGGCCAAAGGGCATCATTTTGTCCGGTGGGCCAGCATCGGTATATGAAAAAGGCGCGCCACTAATTGATAAGAAAATTTTTGATCTGGGTATTCCCATATTGGGAATTTGTTATGGGCTTCAATTGATCAGCTTTTTGTTCGGCGGTGAAGTTGTCCAGGCTGATTGTCGAGAATATGGCTTTGCACTATTGAATCATACAGCAAAGGATGTCTTGTTTGATCAGATTAAAAATCCTTTAAAGGTGTGGATGAGTCATGGCGATCGCTTGGGGAAACTTCCGCCCGATTTTGAAATTCTGGGCAGAACCAGTAACTCGCCATATGGATTGATAAAGCATAAGTCAAAAAAAATTTTTGGACTTCAGTTTCATCCTGAAGTGGCACACACAGAGCAAGGCTCGCAATTGTTGCAAAATTTCATTTTTAAGGTGTGTGGCTGTCAAGGGACGTGGACGCCGCGTTCATTTATCAAGCAAACGATTGAATCCATCAGGGAAAAGGTAAAGTCATCAGCGGTCATTTGCGGATTATCTGGAGGAGTCGATTCGTCGGTAGCGGCGGTTTTGGCACACGAAGCAATTGGCCATCAGCTTACCTGTGTGTTTGTGAATAATGGTGTTTTAAGAAGTGGTGAAGCTGAGCACGTAATAGAGACCTTTCAAAATAACTTCAAAATGAATTTTAAATATGTGGATGCCAGTAACATTTTTCTTGAGCGATTGAAGAACATCGCTGATCCTGAGAAAAAGCGAAAAATCATTGGTGAGGAATTCATTAATATTTTTGAAAAAGTAGCTGAAGAAATGAACGAGGTCGAATATCTGGTGCAGGGCACGCTTTATCCGGATGTGATAGAGAGTGTCTCTATTAAAGGGCCGTCTGCGGTGATAAAAAGCCATCACAATGTCGGCGGCTTGCCGGCGCAAATGAATTTAAAATTAATCGAGCCGCTGCGCGAGCTGTTTAAAGATGAAGTGCGCGCTGTAGGCAAAGAGCTTGGCTTGCCGGAAACAATAATTAACCGGCACCCCTTTCCAGGCCCCGGTCTGGCAGTAAGAATTTTAGGCGACATCACCACAGAAAGATTGGCTTTAGTGCGCCAGGCAGATAAAATATTTATTGAAGAATTAATCAACCGCGGTTGGTATGATAAAGTATGGCAAGCATTTGCTGTGTTATTACCTGTGAATACTGTCGGCGTGATGGGTGATGAACGAACTTATGAAGCGGTGGTTGCACTCAGAGCTGTTATCAGCCAAGATGCTATGACCGCTGATTGGGCAAAACTGCCGTCGGAATTGCTGGGAAAAATTGCGAATCGAATCATTAATGAGGTTAAGGGCATCAATCGTGTTGTATACGATATCAGTTCCAAGCCACCAAGCACTATTGAGTGGGAATAATGGATTCGTGAATTGAGCAAAACAATTATAAAAAACTAAATGTTTTTTCCGGAGAAGACTATGTGCGGAATAGTCGGCTATATTGGCAATCAAAAGAGCATGCCGATATTAATAGGCGGATTGAAGAGATTAGAATATCGAGGTTACGATTCTGCTGGCATAGCTACTATCTGCAATGCAAAGCTGGTGATAAACAAGCAGAAGGGAAAGATCAGTGAGCTGGAAAGCTCACTCAGAGGTGTTAATAATGATGGCACGATAGGTATCGGGCATACACGATGGGCGACTCATGGCGAACCGAATACCATAAATGCGCATCCTCATGCCTGCTGCAATAGAAAATTCGCGCTGATTCATAATGGCATCATTGAAAACTATGCAATTTTAAAAAAGGAGCTTTTGGAGAAAAAACACCAATTTGAATCTCAGACCGATACTGAAGTGCTCGTCCATTTAATTGAAGATTATTATAAGCAGCGCAGCGATTTTGAATTGGCTGTGCGCAAAGCGCTGCAAAGATTAGACGGCACCTACGGAATTGCGGTTATTTGCAGTGATGAGCCTGATATACTAATTACAGCGCGCAACGGTAGTCCCATTGTTTTGGGAATCAGCGATGGCGAATATTTTGTTGCCTCCGATCCAACCGCGATCGTTGCTCATACTCGCCAGGTCAGCTATCTCGATGATAATGAAATGGCAATCATCAATCGGAGCAAAATGGTTATCAAAACCATCGATGATAGACCGGTTGAAAAACGGGTGGAACAGATCGCCTTTGATCTGGAGAAAATTGAAAAAGGTGGCTACCCGCATTTTATGCTGAAAGAAATTATGGAACAGCCGCAAACAGTTTACGATTCAATGCGAGGGCGATTGCTCGAAGAAGAAGGCACGGCAAAATTAGGCGGCATTGAACATGAAATACATTCGCTGTTGCATTCAGGAAGACTGCTGTTTTCCGCCTGCGGCACTTCGTGGCATGCCGCGCTGATCGGTGAATATCTTATCGAAGAATATGTTAGAATACCGGTGGAGGTTGAATATGCTTCTGAATTTCGCTATCGCAATCCTATCATCGATAGAAATACCGTGGTGGCCGTGATAAGCCAATCTGGTGAAACAGCAGATACGCTGGCGGCGGTTCGTGAAGCAAAAAGGAAGGGCGCCAAAGTACTGGGAATTTGCAATGTGGTTGGTTCTACCATTGCCCGAGAAACCGATGCTGGCGTCTATTTGCATGCCGGACCCGAGATCGGCGTGGCTTCGACCAAAGCCTTTACATCGCAGGTGACAGTGTTAGCTTTGATGACTTTGTTACTAGCGCGCATGAGCGCTATGTCAGCTAGCGTCGGGAGAACCTTTGTGAAAGATTTCAAACAACTGCCCGAGCAGATTGAAAAAATATTAAAGAGTCGAGAACTAATTAAAAGTATTGCCGACCGCTTTGTTCACAAATCAAATTTTCTCTATTTGGGACGAGGCATCAATTTTCCGGTGGCTTTGGAAGGGGCGCTAAAAATGAAGGAAATTTCCTACCTCCATGCTGAAGGTTATCCAGCAGCAGAGATGAAACACGGGCCTATTGCTTTAATTGATGAAAATATGCCTGTAGTGGTCATCGCGACCAAAGATTCAACTTATGAAAAAATCATTAGTAATATTGAAGAGGTGCGGGCAAGAAAAGGCAAAATTATCGCTATTGCCACCGAGGGCGATGACTACATTAAAACGAAAGTGGAGCATGTCATTTATGTGCCGCAATTTTCAGAATTTTTGACTCCTATTTTAACTATTATTCCCCTACAATTATTAGCCTATTATCTCGCTGTAAAACGAGGTTGCAATGTGGATCAACCTCGTAATCTGGCTAAAAGTGTAACCGTCGAATAGAATAAGGATTTATTGATGAAAAAAAATACCGTCATAGCAAAAATTGGTCTGTTTCTTATTGTGGTAATTTTTTCTTCTCTGACCTCAAAATCAATCGCCCAAACGATCCAGGCAAAGAATGTCGCCTACATTCCTGAAATTGAAGTTTTGTTCAACGAAGGAATTAATTACTATCATCGGAAGGATTACAATGAGGCAAAAGATGTTTTTGCCAATTTGCTCAAATCTTATCCAATCCACCAGCGCATCACTGCTTCTTATATCATGCTAGGAAAATGCCTTCTTCAATCAAATGAAACCAGGCAAGCGCTATCGGTGCTATCTGAGTTGATCGAAAAATATCCACACAGTAACTATGTTGTAGATGCTCATTATGTAATGGGACTTTGTTATTATCAAATGAATAATTATTCTAATTCATTAAAAGAATTTTTGCTGGTTGCCGATATTTCTGAAAAAGAGAGTCTGGTGGAGAAGAGCAGAAATGTCGCCTTAAAAATTATCGACAACAATATCACCTTAAATGAAATAGAAAAACTGCGCGAAGCAGAAAAAGGAAAAATATCCTCAGCCATGCTGACGATAAAATCAGCCCAGCGCTATTTGGGCATTGGCAAACGAGAGCGAGCCATTTCGATGCTGCAAAAGTTTGCCCAACGGTTTCCTGACAGTCCCTACCTTTCCTATGTCAATGAGCTCTTGAAAAATGCGAATGTACCATCAGATTACTCAGAGGTCAAAGTTGGTGTTATCCTGCCGCTGTCTGGCGAATATGCTGAGCAAGCGCGAGGAATTTTGGCTGGCATTCGCTACGCCCAAAAAAAATTTAACGCCAGGTCAAAAGTGAAAGTTGAAATCGTTAGCAAAGATACGGAAGGCGATATTGTAAAAACCATTCGCGCGGCTCAGGAGTTAGCTGCTGACAATAAAATCGTCGCCATTTTGGGAGAATTAGAACGCGATAAAACCATTGCTATCGAAGCCGTTTTAAGCAATAAAGATCTTCCACTGATCGCTCCAGCCACATCGGCGAACGACGTCACCGCCTTAAGCGAATATGCGTTTCAGATTAATCCCAGCCTGGATGTCCGCGGCAAAGTGTTAGCTGAATATGCTATCAAAAAAATGGGCTTGAAAACTTTTGCTACCTTAGCACCTATGGATAATTATGGCAAGAATATGACCGATAGCTTCACTTCCACTGTTGATGCTTTGGGAGGAAAGATCGTAGCCCAAAAATGGTACTATGCTAACACTGAAGATGTCGGCAAGCAATTGGCTGGCATTCGTGAATTAGGAATAAAATTTGTAAATAAAGATGCGGTAGATAGAGCTCATACTCGAGGCATGAATTTATTAGAGAGACAGCGGTTCGAAATGGAGGATTTTGCCGTCAATTCGATAGATTGTCTGTTTTTGCCTGTGTACACAGAAGAAATCAAGTTTATTGCCCCGCAGTTCGCTTTTGCTAATCTCAAAGCCCATTTGCTCGGCGGTGAATTTTGGAATGAAACAGAGGAATTGAGAAAAGTGCAGCAATACGTTGATGGCATTGTCTTTTGCAGTGACTATTTTTTTGATGAAGCGGATCCAGAATTTATTAAATTTCAAAATGACTTTCGTTTCGTCTTGAAACGGACTCCAGGCGTGATGGAATATTATGGCATCGACGCTATGGCCGTGGTGTTAGATGCCATTGAGCATAATAATCTGACGCGCGATGATATCAAGAGTTATCTGAATAACTTAGAAAATTTTATTGGTTTAAGAGGGCCAATTACACTCAAAAATAATGATCGTATTAATTCAAGAATCAAACTGCTCACTTTTAAAAACGGTAAAATAGAATCGGCAGAATAGAAATTTATCATGCTAAATGAAGCCTCGGGCAAATAATTTGTGCGAGGCTTTTTTGTTAGTTTTTTTAGTATCCGAAGCAGCTCTGTCTAAAAGTTACAGACCCAATTAGAGCAACTCATAAATTTGTCACCTGGGAGATGAAGTCTCCAAGAAGCTGTCAGCCTAAATTGTTTTTGCCTCTGGAAAAATGAAGGCATCAAACTGCGAAATTAATTTAGGGAGACTTTGCGTCTCGGTGGCTTTCATGGTATTGGAA
>CAZNDR010000021.1:0-3847 GCA_964571835.1 uncultured Cytophagia bacterium
GAATTTAGGCGTACGCCTTTTATTAATCCTATAAGGAATTATGAAATGGTGTACTAAGCAGCTCGACTGCTTTTTCTCCTAATAAAATGTAAATTTCCATTCGCTTGTCTGTTGAGCTGAAATTTGTTACCTCTGGTGTTTTTATTAGCCAAAAATCTTACTTGACATTTACCGAAAAGATGAGTATAATAATTCTGAATTTTTTGACCAGGCAGAGATCAATTTTTGCCTAAATTTCCTTTGCTAAGGCGTTAAAAATAATAAGGAAGCTGATTATGAATAAGTATGTGCTACTGTCGTTATCGATCTTTAGTTTAGCTGCTCATGCCCAAAACTACAATATTGAGACCTACCGGTTATTTGGACTCGAACATCCTGGCCGATACAAACACCCAGCCTCCATCACCCAGCTGAGCAATGACGATCTTTATCTCGCCTATTACGGCGGATCAGGAGAGTACGGTGATGATACGGCTGTGTATGGTTCACGTCTTAAAAAGGGGGAAAGCCAATGGTCTGAGCCGAAGATCATCGCTGATACTCCAGATCGTGGCGAGGGGAATCCGGTTGTGTGGCAAGCGCCCGATGGCAAAGTGTGGTTGTTCTATGTGAACCGTTTCGCTGAAACCTGGTCTTGTGCTCGAGTTTTAGTGAAAGTCTCCGCTGATGGCGCGGAAAGCTGGTCGGATTCGTTTATACTCAGCTTCGAAGAGGGGACTATGGTTCGAGGTCAGCCTATCGTTCTCAATAATGGCGATTATCTGCTGCCCATCTACCATGAGACTGGAGCAGATCGGGAGAAAACCGCCTCCACTACCTGCTCCTATTTCATGCGGTATAATCCCAGGACAAAGGCGTGGAGTGAAAGCAATCGTATCAAATCAGCCATGGGAAATCTGCAAGCCCAGGTGGTACAACTTAGCGACAATTATCTCATTGCCTATATCCGTCGCGGCGGCGATTTTCTGCCCACTGATCACGGCTACCTGCTGCGTTCCGAATCCCATGATGGCGGCTACACCTGGAGCGATGCCAAGGAAACAAAATTTCCCAATCCCAACGCAGCGGTCGATTTTATCAAACTGAAAAACGGTCATCTGCTGTTAGTTTATAATCACAGCATGAACGACCGCACACCGCTTACGGTGGCTATTTCCACTGACGGCGATAAATCCTATCCCTATCGCCGCAACATTGCTGGCGGAGATAATACCTTCGCCTACCCTTATGCCATTCAATCTCGAGATGGCAAAATCCACGTTATCTACACGACCAACAACCGAACCACCATTATGCATGCGGTGTTCGATGAGTATGCCATCATCGGCTCGCCGCCGGAGCTATAGGTGGTGGTGATAAGTTATGAAGGAAAACTTTTTTGTTTGACTTTTCATGAGCTATTGGTTATATTGCTGTGAAGAATTAGCTTTTTTGATCAACAGAAGCAGGCAATTAAGATGGCTGCATTAAGGACTAGTTAAACTCGTCTGTTAGCCATTTTATTTTTATTGGAAGTATTGAGTAAAACAAGAATTGGTTCATTATTTTGTGTCAGCTGGCTTGCACCTTGATAGGAGTAATGTTTTAACCTCACAGAAGCGCAAGGTGCCACAAGTAAAATGGCCGAACAGTTAGCGCACGAGGTTCTCTGGCGAGGGGCGGCCGAAATTGATTGATGCTAAAGGACAAATTTAGCCAAATTGCTTGAGCAGGCGATCAGCGAGCTTGAGCCAGTGCCCGACAACGCACAGGACGCAATTGAGGTACTTCTATTGTCTGACTTATTAGCTGCAAGGGAATGGACAGCACGTTTTGCGCCACCACTGGTGTACAATGTGATCGTATGACAAAGATAGTTCAGCGAGAAATCGCTGTCGGCGATACGACGCCACTCGATGACGTTTTTCCAAGTTTGGTCTCGAAGCCGGGTAATCAAGCGTTGCCAAAAGCTTTTGAAAACAGCTCAAGCCACTCCCGCCGGAGGTTCAGGAGCGAAAAATCGAGCTGCCAAGAGTCAACCAGTGCTGAGGCGATTATTATGGCAGTCTAAGCGATACGTTTGGTGTCCTGTGGATGACTAATTATCACAAGGAGAAATAAATCAAATGCAAAAAATTATCCCCCATTTATGGTTTGATAAAGAAGCTAAAAAGGCAGCGGAGTTTTATGCTGCGATCTTTGACAATTCTAAAATCCATTTTATAACAACTTTACCTGATACTCCATCAGGGGACGCGGAGTTGGTTGGCTTTCAGGTCATGGGATATGATTTTATGGCCATTAGCGCCGGCCCGTTATACAAGATCAATCCTTCCATATCATTCCACGTCCGATGCCAGACTTTTGAAGAAGTCGACCAAATTTGGGAAAAACTTTCAAACGGTGGAACGGTTATGATGGAACTTGGGGAATATCCGTTCAGCAAGCGATATGGCTGGATTCAGGATAAATTTGGCGTATCCTGGCAGGTCATTCATACCGAGGGAGATTTCAAGCAGCGGATTATGCCCGCGCTGCTGTTTGTCGGTGGCGTGTGCGGCAAGGCTGAAGAAGCTATTGGTTTCTATTGTTCAGTTTTCGCAAATGCCAAGGCAGAAGTCCTGGCGCGCTATGTCGATGGCGAAGCGCCAGACAAGGAAGGAACAGTAAAATATGCGCAATTCGTTCTCGATGGACTGGAATTCGGTGCCATGGACTCTGCCTTCACTCATAATTTTAACTTCAATGAGGCGGTTTCCTTTATCGTCAATTGCAAAGATCAACAAGAAATTGATTATTTTTGGGACAAGCTCAGTGCGGTCACCGAAGCGGAACAATGCGGTTGGCTTAAAGACAAGTTCGGTGTATCTTGGCAAATCGTTCCAGCGAATGTGGAGAAACTTATTAGCAAGAATCCCCAAAAGACCATACCCGTCATGCTCAAGATGAAGAAAATAATCATCGCCGATCTTGAGAAGGCAGGAGCTGAGAGATGAATAAAAAAAACATCGCCACTTCATTTTTACAGCTTGCTTCTTCAGGTCAGGTTCGCAAAGCATACGAACAATATTTCCATCACCAATTTCGTCACCACAACGCCTATTTCCATGGCGATCGGGAATCGTTTCTGAAGGCTAGGGAAGAAAAGACACGGCAATTTCCAGATAAGACCTATGAACCGTTGCGCATACTTGAAGACGGAAACCTGGTTGCTGTTCATGGAAAAGTGATACTGTCACCAGACTCCCAATGGTCCGTCATACATATCTTTCATTTTGAGGATGACAAGATCATTGAATCGTGGGAAGCTTCGCAGGAAGTACTAAAAGATTCTCCCAATGAAAATGGATTATTTTAAGGGGAAAGCCCGACGCTGTCGCTTTCTTTCATTTTAAAAATGCTGAAGATCAAATTAAGGGCAGTTAATAAATCCAATCTGATGAATTAGACAGAAGAATTGTTGTTAAAATTCTTAAACCAACAAGCTGCATTTGTCACTCGAAAAAGGATGTTAAGTTTGAATATTTTTCATTTGTAAATCACACCCAATCGCCTTCGCTGAGCAGTCAGGATTTTTTATGTTGCTTGAGAGAGGGTCTGTCGCCTGAGTTGGTGAACTGAACATTGATGGAATAAGAAAGCATGAATTTTGGTAAAAATATTTTACAGGCAATTGGGAACACCTCACTAATCCAGCTTGCTAATGTCGTTCCGCCGGGCTACGCCAAGATTTTCGCCAAGCTTGAATGGGAAAATCCAACCGGCAGCATGAAAGATCGGATGGCCCAAGCAATGATTTCACGAGCTGAGGAAAATGGCCAATTGAAGCCAGGGGACACTATTGTCGAATACAGCGGCGGCAGCACCG
>CAZNDR010000021.1:3857-16933 GCA_964571835.1 uncultured Cytophagia bacterium
GCATTTCACTGGCTTTGATTTGCGTAGTAAAAGGGTATCAACTTCATATTATCACCTCCGATGCGTTTAGTCAGGATAAGCGAAATCAAATGTCCGCTTTTGGTGCGGAACTGACCATCATACCAAGTAAGGGCGGCCTCACAACCAAACAGCTGATTTTAGATATGATTGAAGCTGCGAGCGAATTTAATCGGAAGCCTCGCACCTACTGGACTGACCAGCTCAACAATCTTGATAGCATAACTGGCTATTATCCGTTGGCTGATGAAATCTGGAACCAAACTAATGGTGAGATCGATGCCTTTGTTCATTGTATTGGCACAGCAGCCTCGTCACGGGGTGTTGCGACCGTGTTGAAGCGCTACAATCCAAAGATTAAAATAATCGCCGTAGAACCAGCTGAATCCGCAGTATTATCGGGTGGTCAGGCTGGATCACATAAAATTGAGGGAGTTGGGATTGGCTACGCACCACCGCTTTGGCAGCCAAATTTAGTGGATGAAATTTATTCCGTTGGGACAGAAGAAGCGAAGGCGATGACCAGGCGTTTAGCGCGCGAAGAAGGTCTTTTTGCGGGAACGTCATCAGGAGCAAATGTTGTGGCCGCAATTCGGCTGGCAGAGCGCATGGGCCCAGAGGCTAAGATTATCACGTTGATGGTGGATTCTGGCCTAAAATATTTGAGCACGGATATTTATCAAAAACATAAATTCGAAATTGAATCTTAGAAATTCTAAAAATAAAGTGCCAAATGCGCCATGCCGCCTCCGCCTTTGGCGGATTGCTAATAAATTATCATAATCTTAACTCAAATCCCAAACGCAACAGACCTCGTTTGACTGATTCTCAAAATCAATGAAGTGTGGTTTTTGGAATTTAGTAAATGTTATTTATCAGCCAGTTGTCGGACCGGTTTTGATTTTTGGTAATTGATTTATGCTGATTTTTTTTTGAATTAAAAATATAGGTCTAAAAAATGATGCCTGCAAGCTTGCTGCGGAAAAAGTGGTTTGTTAATTTTCAGCTGCCGGTTGCAGTTCATCAATTGATATGATAATATGAATGATCAGTTAAAAAAAAACAAATGAAGTGAAGGGCTAAAGCCTAAAGAATTGGTGGTGAAATTAAAAGATCTCCGTTCTGAAGAACGGAGCTATTCACTTTTCATGAATAGCTCCGCCATTTATGGCGGAGAAACTTATGAAATCCGAAATCACCTGGGCTTTAGCCCAATCAGCTTTTTGACGAGTCATTCATATTGATAATAAACAGACTGGTTACTTTGCCATCAATGATCGGGAGTAATATGGATATCATCTCAATTTTCCGAAGTATAATGGGACTTTTAATTGTCACCTTTTTGGCCTACCTTTTCTCTACCAACCAGAGAGCCATCAATTGGAAAATAGTGGGTGCGGGCATTGTGCTGCAATTCGTCTTTGCTTTTTTAGTGCTAAGAGTAACTGTTGGGCGTACGCTTTTTTTTTGGCTGAGCAAATTGTTTGTCGTCCTTTTTAACTTCGCTGGCGATGGTGCACAATTTGTTTTTGGAAATTTGGGCAAAAGTTTCGGCGAAGGCAGTCTTGGTTATTTCTTTGCTTTTCAGGTATTGCCGACGGTAATTTTCTTTGCCTCCTTCACCACTATCCTTTACTATCTGGGTTTTTTGCAGCGGCTGGTACAGGGAATGGCCTGGCTGATGATGCGCTTTCTGAAAACCAGTGGCGCCGAAACGCTGAGCGTTGCCACCAGTACTTTTGTTGGGCAAACTGAAGCGCCGTTGGTAATTCGGCCTTATCTATCTTCTTTGACTGAGTCAGAGCTTTTTACCGTTATGGTCAGCGGCATGGCACACATTGCCGGCGGTGTAATGGCTGCCTTCACTCAGATGCTAGGTCTTGCGTATGCTAAGAGCCGGGGAATCCCAGTCGATCAATCGCAGTTGTTTTTCGCTGGGCATTTGCTTGCCGCCTCCATTATGGCATTTCCGGCGACATTGGTAGTAGCCAAGATGCTCATCCCCGAAACCGGAGAGCCGCTGACCAGGGGCACAGTGCGGGTGAAGATTGAAAAGGCCTATTCCAGCTTGATCGAAGCGGCAGCCGGTGGCGCTGGTGATGGCGTTCGGCTGGCAATTAATATTGCTGGAATGCTAGTTGCGTTCATTGCTCTCATCTCGCTGGCAAATGCATTGCTTGGATGGCTGGGCAATATTACTGGTCTCAATGCTTTTTTGCTTGCCCAGTTCAGCAAACCGCTTTCGCTGGAACTATTGTTCGGACTCGTTTTTCAGTTTATCGCTTTCGCCATTGGCGTGCCATGGTCTGAGGCGCTCGACGTCGGCAGTTTGATGGGAATCAAACTTGTTGTCAACGAGTTCGTCGGCTACATGAGGATGTCGGAGGTGATTGCCAGCGGGCAACTTTCAACCAAATCGATTATCATCGCTACCTATGCCCTGTGCGGATTTGCCAACTTTTCTTCCATAGCCATTCAGATCGGCGGATTGAGCCCACTGGCAGAAAACCGCCGCGGCGACATTGCCCGCCTCGGGCTTCGAGCCGTGCTTGGAGGCACGATTGCCACCTGGATGACAGCTTCTATTGCTGGATTATTGGCTCATTAAAACAAACGACCTTTTTATCATACAAAAGCAAACAGTAGCTAATTTATCAATGACTGGCTGCGCTGGTCCTGGTTTGTTGATACCTAAAACTTTGGGAGATTTTGTTATGCAGAACTCACAACAGAAGTACAAATGGTTTGTCATTGGTGACTGGAATGGATTTTTTGGATTGATGTTTGATAATCTGACTGTCCTTTCCTTCCTTGCCGGAATTCTGATTGTTGTCTTCAACTATCCTGCTGACATCGTTTACACGCGCATGTTTCCGGGCACAGCGTTTGGTGTGCTGTTCGGCGATCTGGTGTATACGTGGCTGGCATTCCGTCTGGCTAAAAAGAATAACAATCCCAACGTTACTGCGATGCCACTCGGGCTGGATACGCCTTCGACGATCGGCATTGCGCTGGTCGTGCTCGGTCCGTCATTTATCGGACTAAAGGCGGAAGGTTTTTCTGAACGCGACGCTGCGCTGATGACCTGGTATATCGGCATGGCCACAATGATGTTCATGGGAATTGTCAAGTTGGTCTTTTCTTTCCTGGGACGTTGGGTTCAGAAAATTGTCCCCCAGGCCGGCCTGCTCGGTTCGCTGGCAGGAATCGGATTAGGTTTGATTGGCTTGACGCCGTTAATCGATATTTTTGGCATGCCGCTGGTAGGATTGATCGCATTGGGCATGATTTTTTATACGCTGGTCGCTGGCATTCACCTGCCGAAAAAAATTCCCGGCGTATTAGCGTCAGTGGTGATTGGTACGGCGATTTACTATTCCGTCGGTCGCTTTGGGCTTGGCGGTGGCACTTTCACCGGCGCGCCTCCACTTGATCTTCACTTTGGTCTGCCCATTCCGACCATTGATTTTATCAAAGGGTTTGTGCCAGCGCTCAAGTACCTGCCGCTGGCTATTCCCTTTGGTATTCTCACCGTGGTTGGTGGCATCAATGTTACAGAAAGCGCCCGTGTAGCTGGAGATGATTACCATACGCGTGATATTCTGCTCACTGAAGCGGTCTCGACGCTCGTCGCCGGACTTTGTGGTGGAGTTGCTCAATCGACGCCGTACATCGGCCAGCCAGCTTACAAAAATATGGGCTCACGCGCCGGCTATACCCTCTTGACTGGCTTGTTCGTAGGACTTGGCGGCGTCCTCGGTTATGTATCGTTTATTGTCGAATTCATCCCACGGGCTGTGCTGGCACCAATTCTCATCTTCGTCGCTTTCGACATCATCGCCCAATCATTCCATGCAGTGCCAGCACGACACGCGCCGGCCGTGGCATTTGCTTTTTTCCCAACTATATTCCGCTTGTTGGCAATCAAGCTCGGCAATCCTGAAGCTGTTCCGCCGGAAGTGTTCAATAAGCTCATCACGACCTCAGGCAAAGCGCTGCCTGAATTGCAGGTCATTGTCGCTTTAGGGAATGGCTTTATTGTGACCGGCATGTTGTGGGCGGCCTTTCTTACCAAGCTGATCGAACGACGACTGAAAACGTCAGCCGCTTATTTATTAGTGCTTGGCGCCTTCACCTTTTTCGGCATCATTCATTCCGCCATGTCGGATGGAGCGATGTATTTGCCCTGGCTCTTGCCAGAAATGGCGCGACAGATTCCCTATCAGTTCACGCTGGCTTATCTTGCTTTGGCAGCACTTTTCTATGGTTTGTCGTTTACCAAAGAAAGCAAAGAACCTAATAGCAGTCTGTCTCATTGAAACTGAAATAGAAACCACGTGGCAGAAGTTTTTTAGAGACGATTGGATTTCATCAATTAATGAAGCGTAGCTATGCCAGTTTAACCTTTCGGTTTTGATAGAAGTCGCAGCCAGATTTGTCCATTGTACATTCAATGGTAATTGAACGGCGCAATTCCGAAAGCTGATAAATTATCAAATTAAATCAGGGGAGTTGTCAATTTTTCAAAACTTATTTTTTGCCTTTCTCGTCTAATGGCGCCCCACCAATTTTGGCTTTATTAGCTTGTAATTCGTTTTTAGATATGATTTGCTTGTTAGTAAGGCTTGTAAGGCAAAAATAAGGCTATTCAATTTCAAGACTATTAGCGAAATGTAGCCGCAATCCAAATTTGTTAAACAATTTCGATACGAGCTGAATATAATCGAACAGATATTAAAATAATGGAATTGTTCCCGGAAGTGAGTGATTGATCCGTCAGGCTAAACTTCACTATCAAGTTTGAGGCAGTCTAAAAAAATGCCAACGATGTCATTTGGGAAAATTGGTACTGCAGAAATACTATTCATAACACAAGCGGAGACAAAATATGCACCTTTACTTTCTCGATTGGATTATTATCATTCTTTCTCTTATCATTTGTTTTTTCCCCGCCTTGTTTTTTGGCAAGCGGGCGGGCAGAAGCACTTCGGAATTTTTCGTGTCCGGTCGTTCAGCGCCTTGGTGGCTGGCCGGCTTTTCCATGGTCGCCACTACTTTTAGCAGCGATACGCCCAATCTCGTCACCGACATTGTTCGCCGCAATGGTGTTGCTGGCAATTGGGTCTGGTGGGCTTTCACTTTGACCGGCATTGCCACAGTGTTCTTTTATGCGCGGTTATGGCGACGCTCTGGTGTATTAACGGACCTTGAGTTTTATGAAATTCGTTACTCGGGAAAAGCTGCCAGCTTTGTACGCGGCTTTCGCTCGGTTTATTTGGGTCTGTTTTTCAACTGTATGATTATGGCTACGGTAAATTTAGCTGCCTGCAAAATTGCTGCTATCCTGTTCGGCCTGGAGCGCTGGCAGACATTACTTTGCGTTGGCATTTTGAATGTTATTTTTGCCACCCATTCTGGACTGTGGGGCGTGCTAGTCATCGATATGTTTCAATTCTTTTTCATGATGACAGCAGTGATCGCTGCTGCCTTTTTTGTTCTCAAATTGCCCGACGTAGGCGGATTACACGGATTGGTAGATAAACTATCCACAACCTCAGGCCCTGGTGGACTGAATTATCTGAATATGCTGCCCGATTTCAGCAATAATCTGGACATCGCCATTGCGGTTTTTATCATGCCCATCGCTGTCCAATGGTGGGCGGTCTGGTATCCAGGCGCTGAGCCTGGTGGCGGCAGCTATATTGCTCAGCGCATGCTCGCTTCTAAGACTGAGAAGGATTCACTAAAGGCTGTTTTATTCTTCAACCTCGCCCACTACGTGCTGCGTCCGTGGCCGTGGATTGTGGTGGGACTGGCTTCGCTATTGGTGTATCCTAATTTATCGGATATTCAGCAAGCTTTTCCCAACCTCGATCCCAGTTTATTGGGACATGATATTGCTTATCCAGCCATGCTGAAATTTTTGCCGATCGGTTTTGCTGGCCTGATGGTGGGCGGATTGATTGCTGCCAATTCGTCGACCAACCTTACTCATCTCAACTGGGGAGCTTCTTACCTGGTAAGCGATTTTTATCGGCGCTTTATTAAAACAGATGCCAGCGAAAGACATTATGTGCTAACTGGCCGCCTCGCCACGGTGGGATTGTTCCTCTGTGCCTCAGCCTTAACTTTTGTTTTAGAAACAGCCAAAGATGCTTTTGACATTATTCTTCAAATCGGCGCTGGCACTGGCTTGCTTTATCTGATCCGCTGGTTCTGGTGGCGAGTTAACGCCTGGTGTGAAGTGACCGCGATGATCAGCTCCTTCGTGATTTCCGTGGCCATCCTGATTCTCAAGCGAAACGGTATACCTCTCAGCACGCACCTGGCGTTAATGATTACCGTTGCGTTTACGACTCTATGTTGGTTGCTAACCGCTTATTGGGGACCTCAAACCGATCGCCGCACTTTAATTGAATTCTACAAAAAAACGCGTCCCTTTGGCCCTGGCTGGAAGGATATTCGAAAAGAAGCCGGCAATGACAAATCCGAAACCAGCCACGACAACATCCCTCTGGCTTTGATCGGCTGGGCCTCCGGTTGCGCCGTGGTCTGGTCTGCTCTGTTTGTGGTGGGCAATTTTCTCTACGGTCGCTTGAGCTACGCGTTTTTACTGCTCGGTGTGTTTATTGTCAGCGGCACGGTCTTACTACGCGTGATCAACAAACTCTGGTCTAACAACCCTAAATAGAAGGTAGATGCGCAAGACGATTGCAGGAATTGGTTGATCAAGCTTTTGCTTGATCCTGCGATTAAAACATTGTAAAGCGAAACTACTTTCGCTTTAGCCGGCATGGAACTCCATTGCCATAAAGCCACCTTTAAAAGTGGACTTTTGATAATTTCCTTTTGAATGCTAAGAGAAATTGACGGCAAAGACAGCATTCATCTGATGCCCAGTGTTTAGTTTGAAAGCCAAATACGGTCGTTGGGATCAACATTTTTTCTAAAATAATGATCAGCTCTCTGAATGTTGCCACGCCTGTGGAGTTTAGGTTAACGCTACTGCATCAAACAGTTGTGTAAAGTAATGCTCACCTTCGCAGGAGAGCTTGAAAGGAGATATTCGCAGATGATATTGGAAGTGAACAGATTGTTCAATATGATCAAAGGTCATGGCTGGGCAGGTCGAATGGTTCCCATCGATCACCTTGTTGATCTCCAAGAAGCGATTCGCAGTAACTATACACTGGGGCTAATACACGAAGCATTCTACCATGAGCAGTTGGCTTCGTTCTGTTTTGATCTTCCCTCCGATCTTCCGACTGCTCAGTCGATTATTATTGTTGCCGTGCCGACGCCACCAATGCGGGTTGTCTTCCATTGGCGAGGAAAACGCGTGCCAATCATTATTCCGCCGACTTACGTAAGCTATACGCCGCGAACAGAGAATGTGCAAACAGTCCTTGAAGAGTGGTTGCAGTTCGAGGGTTATCACCTGGCCAAGCCTCAATTACCGCTCAAGACACTTGCTGTTGGTAGTGGATTAGCTGACTACGGACGGAACAATATCTGCTATGTGCCCGGTATGGGGAGTTATTTGCAGCTCATTGGCGCATTCTCGGATATATCGTGCGATGGCGACTCATGGCGGGAACCAAAAGCGCTTGATCGATGCCAATCGTGCACTGCCTGTCTCCGACTTTGTCCGACCGGGGCTATAACCAACAATCGTTTCTTGCTCCATGCTGAACGCTGTCTGACTTACCACAATGAGGCAGCGGCTGATTTCCCAAGCTGGATTGATCCAGCGTGGCATCACTGTTTAATTGGTTGCCTGCGATGCCAAGCTGCCTGCCCTGAGAACAAAGCATTGCTAAACTGGTTCGAAGATCGGGCCGAGTTCTCAGAACCGGAGACGAGCTGGTTTGTCCAAAGTGTGCCCATCGATCTGCTTCCTGAAAAGACAGCAACGAAAATCAAAGGATTACAAATCAACGAAGATTACCGCTTGCTCTGCCGGAACTTGTCCATCATGTTAGCTCAAGAACCCGTGCCTCACTGGAAATAGCAATGGCGAATGTGAAACATCGATTTTCAAACAAAGGCAGCGACATCGAATCAGCGGCTCATGCTGATTGATTGAATGTTCACGAACGTAATGCCTTAAAAAATAAATTAAAGCCATCACCCGCTGCGTACTGACGAACAGATTTTCCTTCAGCAGCTTAGTCGCAGTGCGAAGAGTAGATTTAAAAAAAGTGATAAAACAACAATCAAATTTATCAAGCAAAAGAAGATCTTAATGAAAACAGCAAAATAATTTCTTGTTATTATGAATGCTTGATTACTGTCTTCAATTCATCTCAACTTCTTGCACCGCAAGAGTCGTCCTACTTTAAAAGAATCAAGGAACAGGCATCGTTCTGTTATGTTCAGCACCCACTTTCGACAAGGTGATCTCATCGTCTACCCCTTTTGCAATATTATCTCGACAACAATGAGAAATACAAATCCAAAGAACTTGGGTATGGAGTTGATTAGGTTTTTCGCAGCTCTCATTGCGAGAGAGAGTACTTTTTCTTGGTGGAATTTGCCTTATTCATTTTTTTTCTTCTCAGACTGAACAGGCTGTCGCCATGAGCCTTACTTATTAAACCTCCAGCAGATCTCTCCGGTTTGCCATCCAAAATCGAGGTGATAACGGGCATACTTTATTTCAAAAAATAATTGGAAAATTCATTCTCGGAAACACTTTTTGTCCACACCTGATAACCTTTTTGTTGTGCCATAGTGATTAAAGGTGCAGGCACAAAAGGAGTGATTAATTCCAAAATCTCGCCAGTTCCAAGTTTATTCAATTCTTTAAAAACGAATTTAACTGGCTCTTCTCCCGCTTCCAGCATTGGCCTGGCATCGATTGTTTTATTTACTTTCGAAATATCAAACCAATTTGGTTGTTTCATCGAGCTTGAATCCAAATTCTCTGCCAAATCTTCGCTGATTGGTTGGCCGACTTGGCGGCGCAAGCGGTTGATCATTTCAGCTAATGAAACATTGCCAATCTTTGCAGCCTGGCGCAAGCTGGTAACTTTGGCAATCGTCTTTCTCAAGACCGGATTTTTCAGTTTTTTGAACGCTGGTGTAATATCAATCAGCGTTGCCTCCAATTCAGGATAAAAATTTAATAATTGGTCAATTTTGGTTTCTGGAGTTATAACAAATTTGTTTTCACTCATAGACTTGACTTTCTTTCAATAGCAAAATTTTGCATGCTAAACAAGCCAGCGCACAATCTGCTGGGGGAATTAATTAGTCGATTTCTACTTCAAGATGTCGTCTTCCCCTTTTCCACTGCAGTTTCAGCAGACAGCGAAAAAGTGGTTACTGATCACGGGACGTAAATTTTCCATTCAGATTAGCCCACAGCAAAGAAACAGCTCACAGAAAAAAAACATTTTTTTTATGAGAGCACGCCCAAGCCGGATGCCGCCAGGCGTATCTCCCTTTGGTGAGAGAAGATTTGTCATCTTTTTTTTTACACCTGTGATCGATGACAAAAAATGACCATCAAAGCTCAGGCTATTTTGAATAATCCAACAACCGCTGCTCGCCTGCTAATTTTCGTTTTTCTGTCAAATCCTGGCTCACCTCCAGCGTGCCCAAATAATTTCCCTTGGCATCACGCATAGCAAAATATTCAATCATAATAAATTTTCCTGCCATTTGAATCCAGAAGGCAGCGCGGTCTTGCCGATTCGATTTGAAATCGCTCAAGATGTGCTCAACGATAAAAACGCTTGAAGGTGGATGACATTTTTGCACCTCTCGCCCCAGAATAGCTCGGCTTCTGGCAAAAATGCGTTCTTCCCCCTGAGTAAAATACCGCACCCTATCATTTTTATCTACGAAGGTCAGATCAAACGGAATGGTATTGAGCAGCGCTGTCAGTTCTTCAATAGTGAAACTGCCACTGGGCAACTGAATTCTTCCGTCCGGTTCCGCTTTTGCCAATTCTTCGGTGATGCCAGCTGGTCGCCAGGGCATTATCGGATCGTACAGACAAAATCCGATCTCCAAGCTCTGCTTATCAATCTCATACCACTCTTTTTCGGTCAGTGTGTCCAGCGTCATAGGAAACAGAATTTCCTCTTCTTTGCTGATCATATCCTCGATCGCCTGCGATGCTGGCTGGAAAACCATTTGAACCACAGTTTGAGCTTCATCAAGTGACATTGACCCAGCTTCTTGAATCGATTCAAACGCCGCCTTCAGCAGACCACGTGTCTCATCATGTTTTCCCCACATCACCTGCGGCGGTCCAGTGATGCCATGCTTTTCTAAAAATGGAAAGAGCAGATATTCTTTGCGCCGGTAATGCTTCTCCACATCAGCCAGCGCATTAAAATGACGTTGTATTTCAAGAAACAAGCTGCTAATTTCCTTTTCTGAGGTCAGTCCATTAACTTGTCCGTACCATTTTTTTAGCGCGCTCACTTCTTTTAGCAATGCCCTATTTTCTTGCTGAAACGTATGCACAGGATGACCAGCCGGAGCAGTCTTGGCGGCTGTATGGTCAATCGCCCCTTCTAGCGCAGCAGTGTGAATGTCACACAATTTCAGTACTTCTTGCTGAGGCAAGCCTTCGGCAATCAACTCCTGTTCTACGGCAACGACGTCATTATACGGCACTTGACCCAACAGCCGTATCAATTGTTTACGCACCACTTCCGGCGCCTCTCCTTTGTGTAGCTGTAAGATCATGTGTTTGAGCAGCGCTTTTCTATTTTGGGCATTATTAAGCAATTCGCTCATAGTAAGACTCCTTGTTTTGTTTAGGCAATTTATCAATTACAAGAAAAAAGTGCTTTGACTTAAATCAAAACTTTAGATTTAATTTTTTTTATTGACTTTGTCTTTTATGTCCTGTATATTAAACCACAAAAAACTTGCCTAATATCCATAAAAATTTCCAAGAATATACTCAAGTGTCAAAAGCTCATCAAATTTTTTCTTCAATTTAACCGAAAGTTAATAGGGAATCATGGTACTCAAGGGTAAGCTTTTTTCCGAATCGCCAATCTATCGCGGCAATGCACGCAAAACTCTTTTCACCCGCGATGGTGATGGAACACAAAAGTTGGTTTCATTAGCCGGCGAAATCGAAGGATCGGCACAGGCGCTAATGGATGCCTTTCTCGGCGCTTCAAAAGATGGCAAAAATAAGGGGCTTATTGATGAATTATGGAGACGGTTGTTTAACTCAAAATTGCCAGAAAAGTTGATTACAAAAATAGACTGCAAACTGAGCCGCGAATGTTATCCTCGCGATAATTTTTTTGATTTGCGGATGGGCATAAGATTGGATGAGGATCGTTGGGCAGCAGAAGCTAATGCTAATTATAAAATGGAAACATTGTTCCGCCACTCTTTTTTTGATTTTGTCATCTATATTAACGATAATTTGCTGAAACGGGAAGACAATGAAACAAAGCTATTTTATCTCTTGGAAGAATTAAAACAAGGTCGTTTTTGGTTTGGCGCTGGAAAAAGCAAAGGCTTGGGCAGATGCCGTCTGGAAATGGAGCTGCCCTTTTCTCCAACCGCCACATTATCTGAATTGAATCCAGCCGCCAACCATTTGACAATCAATTTGTTTTTCGATGCCATGAATCCTCTTTTGGTCGGCTGGAATTGGGGAAAAGTCGATCCGCAAATTCCCGCCTTTGCTGCCATTGAAGGCAGACAACTCATCCAGGCGATGCGCACTTTGCCAGAACCAATCAGTACTCGTTTGGAGTTGGTGATTGGCGGACCAATCTTAAGTCCCGATGATTGGAAAAATAAATTTGCCTCCTATCTGCCACGCGTCATCGCTATTTTCCTGCGGGAGAGGTCTATCAAAGAAGGCGAAGGTTGGGTGCTCCCAGTAACGGCCATCAAAAAGTTATCCTCGGGAAAATTCCCCCTTTCAGCAAAAATCTTGGAAGCAATCAAACCGTACTGCGGCACACTTTTTTCAAGTAAGGAAGCAGCAGAGGAAAAATTCAAACAGATTATGGGCAAAAAAGCTAAGTTCGTCAATCGAGTGATGGAACAAATCGACCGACAAACACAATCATCTCAGCAGTTTGATCTGTCGACCTGGCATAACATAGCCAAAAGTTTGGGGCTGAACAAAGCTTTAGCGAGCCAGCTGGAAACCAACATTGCCCATGAGAGCAAATTAGTCGAAATATTGACTCCACAATGCAAAAAAATACTCCCACAATTAAACCTGCAAATTGATCAACAAATTAAGCTTTTGCAGAGCGATGCCTGGATTGAGGCGGAAATCGCCAATCGTGAAGATCACATTAAAATCAAAACCATGATCATCGATGGAGATATCACTGAGAACGACTGGAACAATAAAGAATTTATTCCTGAGGGCATAAAAGCCACGAGTTGGCAGGAGTTTCTGGCTTCTCACGCTAATATTCAGTTCCGCTTTCTCACCAATGCCAGAAATTTAAGTAAAAGTATTACCAATGATCAAAATCATATCAATTTCTTAAAAGCCTATCGCAATCGAACGCGCCAGGAATTGTCCCAGCCCTTCCATACCGATTTCCGTCCCGGCGGTCCGTTCAATCGAGAAATCTCTAAAAAATATGGCAAGCCTTACGACACCCTGTTTATGCGAATGTTGATCTGGAAGCCTTCTGCCAAAGAGGGTCATTGGGAAGTTTATATTCCGGGCAGCACTATTAAAGGAGCGTTTCGGAAGCGCGCTTCTCAAATAATGAAAACTTTGTGGGGCGAGACAGCTCAGACGAACCATTTGTTGGAGCATCTTTTTGGCGCTCAGGGCAAACGGGGACTAGTATTTTTCTCTGATGCTTATCTATTCGATCCCCAAGTTCCCAATGCTGCTTGGTGCTCGATGGATGGTGTAAAAATGGACTCTGCCACCGGCAAACCAATCGAAGAAGCAAAGGCAGATTACCTTTTTGCCTATGGCAAACATTTGTCATTTAAGTTACAGCTCGACCTTCAAGACCTCTCAGAAAAAGACAATGAAGCGCTATCACTTTTCAGCCATCTGATAATGGATTTCCATCGCGGCGATATTCCCT
>CAZNDR010000022.1:0-16842 GCA_964571835.1 uncultured Cytophagia bacterium
CTGTAAAAGCTGCCATATTGGGAGCTGCGACCAATGTCATGACGATAAAAATGATAATGTGTTTTCCTATTCTGTTGCGACTGCCAAAAAACAGGACATCTGTCTTGCCTGCCATACCCGAGAAGCAACCACGATCAATTTCGGCAAACAGCATAATATGCTCGATGTTCACTTTACTAACGGCATGGTTTGCACCGATTGTCATCAAAAGGAAGATGTTCATGGCGATGGAAAATTTTATCACTCCATGCGTGACACCACCAATCCGAGACCAGCCTGTTTCACTTGCCATGAGGCTGATTCGACGCTGCGCGCCCACACGGTACACAAGGGAAAACTGGATTGTAATGCCTGTCATGTTAAATATACCACCACCTGCATGAACTGTCATTTTGATCGCTTTTTGGAAACAGGTACCCGTAAAGGCAATGCGATCGCTTTACCAGCCAATGTATTTCTGATTAATTACAATGGTAAAGTAACGACCGCCAATTTGCAAACACTGGTCTACAAGGGCGAAAAATTTGTGGCTTACGCTCCTTATTACACGCATTCCATCCAGAAACCCGCCCGACAATGTACTGAATGTCACGGGACTGAGGTGGCAAAACAACTGAAAAAAGGTAAAAATATAGTGCCACTGGAGTATCAGAATGGGAAATTTATCGCCCATGAAGTTGTCATTCCCATCGTTGCCGATCAATTGAATTGGCAGTTTTTAGACAAAGAGGACGACGGTTGGGTGATTTTAAAAAATGAAAAGCCCGTTCATGCACAAAATGCCTGCTATGGAGAACCGTTAACAAAGAAGCAAATTAATAGGTTAGCCATGCCTTTTAAAAAGTAGATAATCTCACGCTGTTTCATTATACGGATTGAAAAGCGTGCGCCGATTTTATCGGAATGAAGTCAGGAAGGTAACCGTTCACAGGTTCCGGGTTCACCGTTCCCAGTTGTCGCTTTATTTCTTATTTTCGTAGCTCTGCTCTGGCTAATAACGATTAACTTAGACGCAGATATCAAGTAGGAGAGACGTTTTAATCCTGAACTTTGAACCTGATAAAGAGGCTGTAAAGCGGCTACCCAAGGTAATCTTTGTAAATCAAGATAATCGTTTACTTGAAAAATAAAAAAATTAGGTTAGCTTAACATGCCAATTTACGAATACAAATGTTCCAAGTGTGGCCATGTTTTTGAGGCATTTCAGCGCATCGGTGCGAATGGCTCGGAATTGAAGTGCCCAGCCTGTAACATGCCAGAGCCAAAAAAATTATTTTCTGCGTTTGTTTCGAGTAAGGGAGGTTCTCGCAGCAATGTAGGCTGTGCAACTGGTGGTTCTACCTGAACAATATGATTCACCTGGACTGGATGCCCAGGTTAACAGGTAAAAAATATTGGGTAAATGGGAAAGCAGATGAAAACCATGGCTAATAATTTTTCCAACGAATACATTCGTCGGGAAGTTACAAAGGTAATGCATCCGGCGATTAATTGCAGTTTGATTGAGCTGGGAATCGTTAAAAATATTGAAATGAAAACTGGAAAGGTCATCATCACAATGGCGTTTCCATTTCCCAATGTTCCCATTGCGGAATATCTTGTCGATATCGTAAAAGAGTCCATCGAAGAGGTTTACGCAGTGGTTGAGATTGAAACAGTTATAATGGATAAACAAGAACTTGAAAAATTTTTGGCTTTGGAAAAGGAGCATTGGAGAAAAGCTATTTAAGCAAAAGGAGACATTATGAGCAAGGTTATAGAAATTACTGACCAGACATTTGAGCAAGAAGTTCTTGATTCAGATGTACCTGTTTTAGTGGATTTTTGGGCGCCCTGGTGTGGACCTTGCCAGATGGTAGCTCCTATATACGATAAGCTAGCAAAGGAATATAGCAATTTTAAATTCTGCAAGATCAACATAAATGATAATCCCGAAACAGCAAGAGAATATCAAATAATGAGTATACCTATGCAGATGTTCTTTGCTAATGGCGAGAAAGTCGATGAACTGCTCGGAGCAGTTCCTGAACAGGTGATCAGATCAAAAGTTGATGATGTTATCCAGAGATTTCCCACAGATGAAAGAGCAAAACTTAAGGCTATACTGTTATCCTGGATTGAACACAACAGACAAGATGGCAATAAATTCAGGAAATGGTCGGAAAAAGCAGAGTTAATGAAAACAGGAGAGGTGTACCAAAATATTTCAAAAGCAGTAAGCGAAATAGAAGAAGCAAATGAACGGTTATCCCATTTATGGAACGAGTTATAAAAATTTGAATTGGAGGATGAGTATTGAAGGACAACATTAAAATCGGCATCATCATCTGCGACCGCTATCGCACCTGCGCTGGCGGCAAGTGTCTCCGTTCACTGCGGAATCGGGAAGGTGCGTTCAGCATTTATAAAAATCAAGAAGTCGAATTGGTTGGCTATACTACCTGCAACGGCTGTCCAGGCGGCAATATCGAAAATGCGCCTGAAGAGATGATCAAAAACGGCGCTGAAGTTATTCACCTGGCAACTGGATTGGTGGTTGGCTATCCGCCCTGTTCACACCTGGCTCATTTTCGTGATTTTATTGAAACCCGCTACGGCGTGAAAGTAGTGGTGGGAACGCATCCGATTCCACAAAAATATTTGAATGTTCATTCGAAACTGAAAACCTGGGAATCGCCCCAATGGCAGGAGTTCATTCAGCCAACACTGGCTGATGACAAAACTCGACTGGCTTATGATTGATATTCAGTAAACCGCCCTTAAACGCACCCTTGCGAAGGCTCTAAACCTTCGCAAGGGTATGAGGAAATTTGGCAATGCGATTAAAAGAAAAAATAGAAAGCGCCCTGCGCCAGGTCATCGATCCTGAAACCAGCATGGATGTGATGTGAATGCAATTGATAAAAGATTTAAAGGTCAATGAAAAGGGAGCAGTTTCGCTGACATTTATCCCGTCTTCACCCTATTGTCCGCTGGGATTTCAACTGGCGATCAGCATTTAGGAAGCCGTTAAAAAAGTTGCTGGGGTATCGCAGGTAAAAATTGAGGTGGAAAATTTTGTCCGTGCGGAGGAATTGAAAAAGATATTGGGTGAATTGGGGGATTAGGTAATTGGGTAATGAGGTAATTGGGGAATCGGGTGATTGGTTGGTAATGGATTAATGAGGCATTTTAACTGTCATCTGATAATTCTAAAATCGTAAATCTAAAATCAAAATGATTCTGGCTATTTCAGGTGAGACAAGGAGGAAAGATGTGGCAGTATATTATTTATGCAGTGTTAATGTTATATATTTTCTATTGGCTAATAGCAGTGATCCGTAAACGAATGGTGGGCGAGATTTACGAAGCATGTGGCTTGGGTCTTTACTTTACCCAAATATTTTGGAGCCACTATTGGCTGATGGTGAATATCCATACCATACGAATCATTGGATATATTCTCTTCATTCCAGCGGTTTTGTTTGTTATCGCATCTTTTACGACACTCAAAACAAAAGGTAAGCCAACAGATCATTGGGAATCAACTACCGCTATCATTAACAGTGGTATTTATCGAATAACTCGCCACCCCATGTATCTTGGTACGGCAATCTGGTCGTTCGCCCTTGTTTTGGTTATTCAAAGTCTTATTTCAGTAATTTTAACATCAGTTACTCTCTTCTGTCTATGGATGGCTTCCAAAAAAGAAGAAGAGTTCAATCTAACTAAATTTGGCGATGAATACAGGAACTACCTTGCCAGAGTACCGAGATGGAATTTTATAAAGGGAATAACGAATCTAAAAAGAGAAAAAGATAATTAATTTCAACTGTTGATAAATTGTGAAAACGAAGCTTTTAAATTAAATATAGGAGTTCTATTATGCCAACCTATGAATATCGCTGCCAACAGTGTGGTCATCATGTTGAAGCATTTCAAAATATGGGAGAAGCTCCTTTGACGAAGTGTCAGAAATGTGGTGGAAATTTACAACGGCTGATTACAGGCGGCAGTGGTTTTGTGCTGAAAGGGAGGGGATTTAATCAAAACGATTACAAGAAGCAGGATACGTGCTGTTCCCGAGGTGTAAGCTGTGATAATCCGAAACGGTGTTGTGAGCATTGAATTTCAGCTTTCAGCATTTAGCCATTGGCTCTTAGCTCCAAAAAGCTGAAGGCTGAAAGCTGATAGCTAATCGCTTTTAAAAAAAATGAGAATCAGATCAATCCATAATGTAAGTGTCAAATTTAATCAATCAAATAAAAAACAAGGAGCATCAGCATGAAAGTAGCCATTTCAACCGACAATGGATTTGTGTCGGCCCATTTTGGGCGTTGTCCCGAATTTACCATTTTGGATATTGATGACGGAAAAATAGTGAACAGACAAACGATTGCCAATCCAGGGCATCACCCTGGATATTTACCCCAATATTTTGAACAAATGGGCATCGAAGCGGTAATCGCTGGCGGTGGCGGTACACGGGCGCAAATGTTATTTGCAGAAAAGAACATCCAATTCATTTTAGGCATTACCGGCAAAATCGATGAGGCGATCGACAAATTATGCAAAGGCGAATTGAAAGGCGGCGAAAGCCTTTGTCATCCTGGAGCGGGAAAAGGGTATGGCGTTGAAAAGGATGAGTGTGATCATGGTGAACATGATCAGCATCACCATTAGGCGTTTTTGGAAATATGGCAATCATATTTCCAGAAATTCCAAAAAGCAAAATCCAAATTACAAATGAATTTCAAATTTCAATCTCTAAATTTAAAACAAAATATTTGCCGCTCAGATTATGTCTGCGATATTAAAAATTAGACATTAGGTCGTTGGTATTAGGTGTTATTGGTGATTTGTTTTTTTGAATTTTGTGATTTAATTGAAAGGGAAGGAGGTGAACAACTATGCCTGCAGGTGATGGAACAGGACCCATGGGAATGGGACCAAAAACAGGCAAGGCGGCTGGCTTCTGTGCTGGCTACGGCATGCCTGGTTATGCCAATCCCATTCCAGGTAGAGGCTATGGCTTCTGGGGAGCCGGTCGAGGATTCTTTGGCAGAGGCAGGGGCTATCGTCACTGGTTCTATGCGACAGGTCTGCCTTTTTGGGCACGCTCTGCCGCTTATGGACCGATGCCGTATGCTGCGCCTTATTATGCGCCGCCGACAATGACTACCGAACAAGAGTTAACCTATCTGAAAGACCAGTCCGAGTACCTGGCGACTTCACTGGATGAGATTCAGAAAAGAATCTCTGAGTTGGAAGGAACAACAGCCAAGAAGTAATCGGCAAACGTGAAATATGAAACGTGAGACATGAGACGTCAGACGAAATTGCAGGAGGAGGTTTTAAATGACGCTGTCTCACGTTTTACGTCTTATGAGTACCAACTCTTTCAGAATATTTGACCCTCTGAGAGGATTAGGAGCTTTAAAAAAGGAAAAATCCTTATGCCCATCACAAAACCTTTTGATCAGAACATTCGTGAGTACGAGCAGTGGTTCGTCGAGAATCGATATGTTTATCGATCTGAAATTGCCGCTGTCCGCCATTTTCTGCCCAGCAAAGGTCTGAGACTAGAAATTGGCGTGGGCAGTGGACAATTTGCCAAACCGTTACAGATACCTTATGGCATTGATCCTTCTGAAAACATGTTGCTATTGGCGCAGCAAAAAGGGATAGTGGTCATAAAATCGGTCGCTGAGTTTTTGCCCTTTAAAAACAATGTTTTCGATTTTGTCGTGATGGTGACTACCGTTTGTTTTGTGGATGGAGTGAATGATTCATTTCAAGAAGCAAAAAGAATTTTGAAACCTAACGGCAAATTTTTAGTGGGAATAATAGATAAAAATAGCCCGTTGGGACAAATTTATCAGACAAAAAAGCATGAAAATGTTTTTTATCGATTGGCAACTTTTTATTCAACCGAGGAAATAATTTCCTTGCTCGAACAAAATAAGTTTAAGAACCTTGAAATAGTGCAGACTGTATTCGGCAGATTAGCGGAAATAAAAGTGAGACAATTGTTTAAAAAAGGACATGGGGAGGGTGGATTTGTGGTCATTCGGGCTGAGGCTGCAAAATTTGATATTTTAGCTAATCGGCATTAATGTAAATCATCACGGCTAAGGATGATAAGGATAGAAATTAAGTGACAATTACCATGGGCAATGAAAAGAAGCAGACGATTCGGCGCTGGCATTTTAGTGAAACTCAATTTTTCTAAATGGCTGAAATTTTGAGAGGCATAATCTTTTCGGAGGAACGAAAAGCCGATCCTCAGGTAGCAGAAATGCCAGAGGATTTTTGTCAGGCGAGAATTATTAAAGACTTTTTTTACGCATGCCAGATTTTTAAGCGAAAGGCATCAGAAAAGTAGCGCTCTCTAAATTGACGAAAAAATATTAATAACATCGTTGCAGCGATTCGGACTTAGCTCAAGGTAAGAGATTAATATTTTAAATAATAGCAGCAATGAAAAATCTCGTGAGTGCAGGGCAATAAAAATAAGGAAAATCTATTATGAATGAGAAAGCTGAATCACCGTATGTTAAGCTGGCTTGGGTACTATTTTTTAGCATTTGGATGGCATACTTGGAATCAGCCATTGTGGTTTATTTGAGGCAGCTTTATTATCCAGATGGATTTTCGTTTCCCATTAAGCATATTCTTCAGCCAATAGCCGTGATCGAATTATTCCGAGAGGTCGCTACCATTTTCATGCTTTTGACCATTAGTTTTTTGACTGGCAAAAATGGCTGGGCACGACTGGCTTATTTTATGTTCAGTTTTGGCGCCTGGGACATCTGGTATTACATTTGGCTGAAAATATTTATAAACTGGCCTGAATCCTTATTGACCTGGGATCTATTATTTCTCATTCCAGTACCATGGTCAGGTCCAGTAATTGCGCCGGTGATTGTTTCCGTGTCGTTGATTGTCGTTGCCATAATCGTGCTGAATTTAGAGCACAGAGGCATAAATTTTTGGCTAACTAAAGGGGAAAAAAGTTTATTGGTCTGCGCAGCTTTGCTTATTTTCCTTTCATTCCTCTGGCAAGCGCTCACAATTTTAAAACTGGAAGTGCCCACAGCTTATCCTTGGGAATTTTTACTAATCGGAGAAGTGATCGGTATTGTCATATTGATCCATGCTATCAGACGGCTGAGAGCAAATCAGCTTTCTCTTGAGAGCTAATAGCAGAGAATTCTGGACAATCAAAGCAATAGCGTTTTTGCCGTTTGATGTGCAAGCAATTTATCGATTGCGCCAGCTCTTTTAGATCTGATTTTTAAAAAGTCGATAGATTTTTATGGAAGGAGACAAATGAAAGCAAAAACAATTATTCAAGAGCTTCTGTCTGATGCGGATATTTCAATCAATGGTCGCAATCCATGGGATATACAGGTTCACGAAAACCGATTTTTTCAACGGGTGTTGAGTGAGTCTGCTTTGGGTTTGGGCGAATCTTACATGGATGGCTGGTGGGATTGCCAAGCGCTGGATGAATTTATCAGCCGGATTTTTAAAGCACGGCTCGACAAAAAAGTAGTGGGGAATGGGAAAATTCAACTTTATATTTTAAAAAACCGGCTGTTTAATCGACAGAAAAAAACGCGGGCAAAAATCGTGGGCGAACAGCATTACGACCTGGGAAATGATTTGTACCAGGCAATGCTCGATAAGCGGCTGAATTATACCAGCGCTTACTGGAAGCAAGCTAAAAATTTAGATGAAGCCCAGGAAGCCAAGTTAGAACTTGTGTGCCAAAAAATTGGTCTGGAAAAGGGGATGTCGGTGCTCGAATTAGGCTGCGGGTGGGGCAGCTTTGCCAAATATGCTGCTGAAAAATATGGAGTGCAGGTTGTTGGCGTGAATGTGTCCAGACAGCAAGTTGAGCTTGGCAGGCAGCTCTGCTATGGTTTGCCGGTGGAATTGCGGCTGCAGGACTACCGCGAAGTCGAGGGGAAATATGATCGAGTAATTTCTATTGGCATCATGGAGCATGTCGGCTATAAAAATTACCGCACTTATATGGAGGTGGTTGATCGCTGTTTAAAAGAAGACGGCATTGCTTTTATCCACACGATCGGAAGCAACATGAGCACGAGCTGTGCTAATGCCTGGACGGATAAATATATTTTCCCCAATGGTATGTTGCCTTCAATTGCTCAGCTTGCCAGAGCCATGGAAGGATTGTTGGTGATGGAAGATTGGCACAATTTCGGCCCTGATTATGATAAGACGCTGCTAGCCTGGTATCACAATTTTGAATCTTCCTGGGGAAAATTAAAGGATAAATACGGCGAACGGTTTTTTCGCATGTGGCGCTTTTACCTGCTGAGCAGCGCCGGAGGCTTTCGGTCTCGTGCTCAGCAATTGTGGCAAATTGTGATGACCAAACCTGGTAGAGTTCAGCCAGAGTGTCGGATCAGTTGACGTAGAGGGTATTCATTACTTTTCTTAGAAACGGAGTGCGGTGCCTTTATGCACCGCAGTCCATAAAGGGACTGCACTCCAATTTAATTTTGTCATTAAATATTGGAAATTGAGATTTATTTGATATTTGAAATTTGTGGCTTGAGATTTTCCATCATTAATTCAGCAATTTAATTCAATAAAATTTAACATGATTACATCTGAAGTTATCATCGTAGGCGCAGGGCCGGCTGGCTCAACCTGTGGCTGGAAGTTAAAGCAACAGGGCGTTGAGTGCCTGATATTGGATAAACAACAATTTCCCCGGCCTAAATTATGCGCTGGCTGGATTACACCGCAGGTTATCGAGGATCTGGAAATCGATGTGGCCCACTATCCTCATAGTATGATCAAATTTGATCAGTTTTATGTGCACTTCAAAAACAAGTCGCTAAAGATAACAGTGAATCAATATGGCATCAGACGATTTGAATTTGATGGTTGGCTGGCAAAGCGTTCGGATGTCACTGTGCAGCAGCATACAGTCAACCATATCGAACGAGTCGCCGGTGGCTATGTCATTGATGGCAAATTCCGCTGCAACTATGTGGTTGGTGCAGGCGGCACCCATTGCCCGGTTTATCGGAATTTTTTTAAAAGTGCGAAGCGCCGTTCGAAAAGCCGAATGATCGTCACTTTGGAACAGGAGTTTTCCTATGATTATCACGATGCTCATTGTCATCTCTGGTTCGGACAGAATAACCTGCCGGGCTATTCATGGTATGTACCCAAAGGAAACGGGTATTTAAATATTGGAATTGGCGCGTTTGCTGAAAAATTAAAAGCCAATCACGATAATATTAAAAACCATTGGCAGCTCTTGGTGCAGATGTTGGGCCGTGACTCATTGGTAACAAATTATGCTTTCCATCCCCGAGGTTATATTTATTATATTAGAGATGGTGTGGAGCCGGCAAGAGTGGACAATGCTTTGTTGATTGGCGATGCAGCCGGATTGGCTACCAGGGATATGGGCGAGGGCATCGGTCCAGCGGTGCAGAGTGGTTTATTGGCAGCCAGGTCAATTGCGGAGAATAAGCCATTTTCGTTAGCAAAAGTGAAGAGAAGAAGCTTTGCTCGGTATGAAGTATTGTCAAAATTGGCAGGTTCATTTTTTATTAATCTGGTGCGATCAAAAAAAATGACATGAATAAAACTATGGAAAAGAAGAAAGTAGACAATGAGCCATCATCAATATCATTATCTCTTTGGGCCTGTTCCCTCTCGTCGGCTGGGCATTTCATTGGGTGTGGACCTGGTACCTCACAAAACCTGCTCGCTCAACTGTATCTATTGTGAATGCGGCCGAACGACCAATTTGACCTTAGCTCGAAAAGAATATGTGCCCACCGAATCCGTACTGGCAGAACTGAAAACCTTTTTAGCGCCAAAACCCAGCCTGGATTACATCACTTTTTCAGGCGCTGGCGAACCGACGCTACATGCTGGCATCGGTGAGATTGTGACATTTTTAAAAACAAATTTTTCTGACTACAAAATCGCTTTGCTGACCAATGGTACCCTTTTTGGTCAGCCAGGACTCATCGAAGAGGTTAAAGCTATCGATCTGATTCTGCCTTCATTGGATGCAGCATCAGATCTGATTTTCAAAAAATTGAATCGACCATTTCATGAGCTAAAAATTGATAAAATAATTGATGGGCTGATTCAATTACGAAAAAAATTTACTGGTCAAATCTGGCTGGAAGTGTTTTTTGTCCCGGGACTGAATGACACCGAGGAGGAATTAAGGCAACTCAAAACCGCTATTCAACAAATCAAGCCTGACCGTGTACAGCTCAACACACTGGATCGACCAGGAACGGTTGCCTGGGTAAAACCAGCGACAAAAATATTACTGGAAAATATCGCTCAAAAATTGAATGGTAATGCTGAAATTATTGCCAATTTTCGAAAGCGAGAGCAAGTTGCCAGTTACAGCGCCGATGTGGAGAGCAGTATTTTGCAGACCCTCAAACGCCGACCTTGTACGGTCGAGGATCTATCTGCCACATTGGGATTGCATATAAACGAAGTCAATAAATATATCGAAACATTGCTGAGCCGAAATTTGATAGGGGCTGAAATTTTGGAACGAGGGAAATTTTTTAAATCTATTACTACGTGAATGATAAATAACTGCTCTATCCAGTAAAGCATTTCTTTTTTAAGCTGCGGTTCGCCTGTTTGCTATTGCCATTTTTTTCCTTGACATTGTTAGCGAAAATTATATATTGTAAAAATAAATAGCTTCTTCGTTTTTGAAAACGATCCGGCTTTTCATCACAAGGAATTGTACTCTTTCCGGATTGAAAAAAAGCTATTTAAGTTTAATTGCTTATCAGATTAAATAACGATAAAACTTCAGAAAGGCAAAACCATGTTTTTACCAAATCCAAAAACAATTTCAGTGGTGATCTTATTAATTTTTCTTTTTCCCAGCTTGGCTTTGGTGCAAGAAAACATGCTGCTGATCAATGCTTTGAACGGAAAGCATAAGATCAACAAACTTATCTATGGCCATTTTGCCGAACATTTGGGGCGCTGTATTTACGGCGGAATTTATGTAGGCGAAAAATCAACCATTCCCAACATCCGAGGAATTCGTCTCGATGTTTTGCAGGCGCTCAAAGAAATCAAAGTGCCAGTGCTGCGCTGGCCTGGCGGCTGTTTCGCCGACACGTATCACTGGAAAGATGGCATCGGACCAAAAAATAAGCGGCCCTCTGTGGTGAATATCCATTGGGGAAATGTCACCGAAGACAACAGCTTTGGCACACATGAGTTTCTTGATCTGTGCGAGCTATTGGGCTGCGAACCCTACATTTGCGGCAATCTTGGATCAGGATCGGTGCAGGAGATGGCAGAATGGGTGGAGTATTTGACTTCTCCCGCCGAAAGCCCGATGACCAGACTGCGTCAGCAAAACGGTCGCCAGGAGCCGTGGAAGGTAACTTTTTGGGGACTGGGTAATGAAGCCTGGGGCTGCGGCGGCAACATGACGGTTGATTATTACATCGACAAGGCGGCAAACTATAGCGCCTTTTGCCGCAACTATCCGGGAAATCGCCTGTACAAAATTGCCTGCGGCGGTTACGGTTGGAACGATAATTATGAGTGGACCGAAATGCTGATGAAAAAGGGAAAGAATCGGATCGGCTTTAACGCCCATGCCATTCATTACTATACCTCGAGCGGTCAAAAAATCCGCAAAAATTCCGCCACTGATTTTGACGAAGCCGGCTGGTTCGATGTGCTTCAGGCAACGCTAAAAATGGAAGACATCATCAAACAGAACCTCGCTATTATGGATCGCTATGATACTGAGAATAATACCGATTTGATTATCGATGAATGGGGAACCTGGTACGAGGTTGAGCCGGGAACCAATCCCAGTTTTCTTTTCCAGCAAAATTCTTTGCGCGATGCGCTGGTGACAGCCATTAATCTGAACATTTTTAACAATTATTGTGAACGGGTATTTATGGCTAACATCGCCCAGACTGTCAATGTGCTGCAAGCCATGATTTTGACCAGAGACAGCTTAATGGTGCGCACGCCCACCTTTTACGTTTATAAAATGTTTGTGCCGCATCAGAATGCCACTTTGCTGCCTATCCAGGTGAAATGCAATAATTATGAATTTGGCGGTGAGAAAATGCCGTCAATCAGTGCGTCGTCATCTCTGGCTTCAGATGGCAAAATACATCTGTCGCTGGTTAATTGTGATCCCATTAAAGTCCAAAAAATTGTTTGCACGATTATTGGGAAAAGCGTGTCCGGGATAAATGGTCAGATTTTAACAGCAACAAAAATGAATGCCTTTAACGACTTTGGCAAACCGGAGCAGGTTAAGCTAGAAAATTTTTATCAAGCGAAAATCAAAGACAGTGGGCTTTTGGTCGATTTGCCAGCCAAATCCGTCGTGATGCTGGAACTGTTTTAGCATTGGCCATCAAAAAAAGGAGGAATTAAAAATCGATTCTCGATTTGAGAATATGAAAATGAAAAAAACAATCCGGTTGCTTTTGCCGCGCCAAGCGGTTTGTATTTTATTTGCCTGAAGACTTCGAACGCCATCATTTAAAAAAAGTGCTTATTGGTAAAATAAAAATTAACTTAATATGTATGAATAATCAAACGAGATCATCATGAAAAGCAATTACGGAAAAGCAATGTTGCTAATAATTATTTTGACAATTTTGCTGGCTTTGAGTTGTGCTCCAAAAAATGAGCGATTTGTGGCAAGCCCCGCCGGCTTTTGGGCCGGCCTCTGGCATGGCTTTATCGCCTGGATCACGTTTTTCATTAGTCTTTTTTCTGACAAAGTGACGGTGTACGAAATGAACAATAATGGCGCCTGGTATAATTTCGGATTTTTGCTGGGGCTGGGTGCTTTTGTTGGTGGCGGCAGTGGTGGTTCATGCTGGAAAGCCAAACAGCCCAAAAGTGAACAAGAAAAAGAATGGGAAAAAATCTGTGAAAAGGTCGAGGCAAAAGTAAAAAAAGGCATCAAAAATTGGATCGATGAATCCGAAAAAAAGAGTGATGACTGGGAAGAGATCGGCAAAAAAGTCGAAGAAAAAATCAAACGCGAATTGCGCAATTGGGCGGAGAAGTAAAGCTGCCGCTGACAGGGCGACGATTCAGCAAGCTTCATCACCCTGTCAAATTGATGCAGCTTCACAACAGATAATGAAAGATGGGCTATTCGGCCATTTTGGGGTAGAACAAGGCACCGGAGTGATGAATGGGTAGTTACTTGCAAACCGATTATGATTTAGCTGATGCTCAAATAATCTCGGTTATCGATGATCTGCCACTGTGGTCAGCACCGTTTGGCTTGAAGATGCTGGAGGTTGTTAACTATCGGCAAGGAATGAAGGTGCTGGACATTGGCAGCGGCTGCGGTTTTCCCATTATCGAATTGGCGCAGCGGCTGGGTGATAGCTGTCTTGTTTACGGAGTTGATCCATGGCGACAGGCGGTTGATCGCATATTTTTAAAAGCAAAAGTATGGGGCATCAAAAATATTCACCTGACGGTGGCTAAAGCTGAATCGCTGCAATTCGAAAACAATTTTTTTGAACTAATTGTATCCAATAATGGCATCAATAATGTCGAAGACGAAAAATTGGTCTTCGCTGAAATAGGACGGGTGGCAAAAAAAGGCGCGCAATTGATTTTGACGGCGAACTTGCCGGAGACCATGAAAGAATTTTATCAAATTTTAGAAGTCGTTTTAGTCAGACAGGGGAAAACCGAGGAGGTCGAAAAGTTGAAGGAACATATTTTTGCCAAACGAAAGCCGTTATCTTACACAAGAAAATTAATTGAGCAAGCCGGCTTTCGCCTCAATAAAATCTATAAGCATTCGTTCGATTTAAAATACACCGATGGCACGTCCCTGCTCAACCATTTTTTGATAAAGCTGGCTTTTTTGCCATCGTGGAAAGCGATGCTTCAAGTGAAGGATCAGCCATCAATTTTTGGGGAGGTGGAAAAAGAACTGAATAATCTGGCTCAACAAAATGGCTGTTTGAAGCTGACGATTCCCTGGGTTTGTTTTGATGCCAGAAAATCTGTTGATTGATTATTCCGCCGTTAATGTCCCATTCATCCTTGAGCAGGTGCTGTTTTACCGAGCCTAAAATTGATGAGCGGCGCGATTTAGAAAAATAAAAATTCAAAGGGCAAATTTTTCTAATTTTCACTTGACATTATAGCCAAAATTTTCCATATTGTTTTGAAAGGTGGTTAATTTAAAGTTGTGTGATAAGCAATTCGCTGCTTCTATTCTTTTATTCAAGGCTCAAAACTGATTAATAAATAGAATTTTGGAATAAAGCAAAGAGTGAAAAAATGGAATATACTTTTAAAGATCTCAAACATCAAACGGTCGCCCAATTAAGAGAAATTGCCGCTGGTATTGAACATGAAGCGGTACAAGGCTACACCCAACTAAACAAAGAACACCTGTTGGCTGCTATCTGCAAAGCGCTAAATATTGATATGTTCGAACACCATAAAGCCGTAGGCATCAATAAAACAGAAATAAAAACTCAGATAAAAGAACTAAAAAAAGAAAGGGACAAATTGCTGGCCAGTCATGAGCTCCAGGCAGTGCGAAAGACACGGAAGGAAATTAAGGCGCTCAAGAATAAATTGCGCAAGGCAACACTTTAGGATAAATAAGTTTTAATTGAATTAGCAAAACTATTGGTGCAAGATTATTTCGTTCGGCAATTTGCAATTTATCAATGGTTAAAAGAAAATTTTGGACTAAAAATACGTGTCGCAAAAAGTGGTTCGGCATTCCTCCGCCAAACGAAGAATTGTACCTATTTAAGTGTTTTATGGCAGCGATTGGGGAACAGAAAAAGGACGAAATAAATTTTTTGAGGCACATGAAAATTATTTGCTTTATCTGGATGAAAGATGCTGAGAGAATTACATGAAAACAAGTCATAAACTCATTTTTGGCAATTGCATGGATATGAGTGAAATCTCTGACTCCAGCATTCATTTAATTGTGACATCGCCTCCATATTATAATGCGCCTTTTGATTATGATGGATTTTTTAGTAATTATGATCGATACTTAGGGGTATTAATTCATTTCGCCAAAGAATCTTTTCGCGTTCTAAGTGAAGGACGCATAGTTGCATTAAATATTGATGATATGTTGGTTAATGGAATAAAATATCCCATTGTAGCCGATGCTACAAAAATATTTCAAGATGCTGGTTTCCGCTATCGTGATAGAATTATTTGGAAAAAACCCGATGGCTATTTAAGAATAAGCAGGAGAAGCGGTGTACTATTACAAAATCCATTTCCGATGTACTATTATCCTGACAATCTTTTAGAGAGTATAATAATTTTTCAAAAAGGTAAATTTATTTACCGTTCAATTTCTAAAAATATTCGTGAACTTTCAAAGATAGATATAAGGGAATTTCAAAACAATAATTGGCATAAAACTTTATGGGAAATGACCTTTGTTTTACCAGGCTCTTCACTCGAAAAAAATGTTGCAGCGTTTCCCGAGCAATTACCATATCGAATCATTAAATTGTACTCGTATATAGGAGAAACCGTTTTAGATCCTTTTTTGGGAAGCGGAACGACAATGAAAGTAGCCAGATTATTAAAAAGAAATTCAGTAGGCATCGAAATAATTCGTGATTTGGAAAAGACTATAAGAAAAAAAATTGGCTTTGATTCGATTTCGGATATGCTAAAAGATGATGATCATCTCGAAGTCATTGAAAGAAAAACAGGCAAGTACAGATTTGTTACGCTTGAATACATTGAAAAGAAAAAATCCAAGGTATTAAAATAATATGAACATTACAGCGAATATTTCGGGAATTAAATATGATGTAAAGTGCGCCGAGGATTTAGCCGAACTTAGCTTTAATAATTTAAACATCAACTCAGCTCCATCTTGTTTTTTATTAACCGACAAGAAATACAACTATGGGGTTTCGAAATGGGTATCACCCAAAAGAACACGATCATATCCTTTTGAAAGAGTATATAATTCTCTGAATGTTCCGAAAAGGATTACAGTAATTCCTATTATTAAAGATGAAGGATCACAAGGAGATCGGGATTTTATACAGTGGGATACTGTTTCGTTAATGAGCCTATTGGATGTTTATGTTATTCTTGCCTATTATAATCATGCAGTTATCCATCCTTCAAGAAAAAATAAGATTACAAATCAGCAGCTTGACAATGATTTTGTCCTAAGAAAAATTGTAGAAATTGGCAATTATCATAGTTCAGCGCTGCACTGGAATTTAAAAGAAATAAAGGACTCTCTTCCTTTGCTAATTGACCTTGTTCAAGAAAATTATTGTCGTTTAGGAGAAGAAATAAGTGTGAGCTTTCATAATTCGATGGGAATACAAAAATTTAAAAATCAATTCCGAAAAGGTGTAACTGATTTTATGGATACGTCACGAAGCAAAGCAAAAAAAGCTCAAGACAGAGAAAAACAAACCAGCCAGCCGAAAGAATTTTTATCGACGGCTACGAAGGCAACTATTACAATTGAAAACTATCTTGGCGGTATATATTACTTTACAATTGATGAAATTTCTGTTATCGACAAAAATTTATACCTAATAGAAAGCAAACACTCGCGTAATTCAAAATTGCCAAGTATTAGTGATATAAAAGATGGGCTTTTAAAAATGGTTTTATATAGCAATTTGACCAATGTAAAAGCAAACAATATTGACTTTCATCCGAAACCCGTTTTGAAATTAACATCAACAAATATTTCAGGGAAAATAAGTTCCAATGTTCCGGCTTCGGAAATTGATAGATTTAAATTTTCTACTAAGTTCAATCAGCACCATATCAAAT
>CAZNDR010000023.1:0-9508 GCA_964571835.1 uncultured Cytophagia bacterium
ATCTTCAGGGGCGCGATGAATTTCCAGATCACCATGGAATATGTTCTGTCCTAATTTTAAGCTGATATTTTTGAAGTCGGGACCGGCATCTAAATTTCGGGTGCCTACCGCGATAATTTTAACTGGCTTTTCATCTGTTGTTTTCAGCGGAGTGTTTAAAAAATATTTCTTTTCCCAAAGTCGACAGATGAAATCTTCTGCGATTTCACTGCGGTCGTCTATTTTCATTTTATTGCTCCGGTTATTTGGTTGAGCAGGCTTGATAGCAAACAAAAATGAAGGGTCGCGTCGCTCAATTTTTTTAGTCTTTTCTTAATGGCAGCGGTTAAGAAGCCAATTGGAAAAAATAGGTCCCTTCACCCCAAATAAAACCCGAATGCATCATGATGGATTATCATTCACTGAAGCAGAATACTTTATCACCCAAATTTCTAAAATAAAGTTATTCTGCAGTTATAAAGTCACTGAAAAATTGTGGAGTGCAGTGACTGCGTCACTGCATGAATTGACTCAGTCAATTCACTCCATAACTATTTGAAATTAACCGACAAGCGTAAGGGAATCCAAATCGGTTTTAGAAATTTAGGTATCAAATGTTTTATTGCCGATTCTGCGACGGTACTATCCAATGGTGCTGGTTCAAAATTAACCTGACTATTATTGAACGAAAGGGAAATTAGTTCGGCATAAAGCAAGCCCGCCTCGGTCAAAAAAATTATTAAAATGATACTTACAGGGACATTGTCACGGTATGATGAAAAAGCGAAACGGAAAATGCTGATCATTAAAATGGCCGGCCGCTGTGCTTGCTCCAGCGTCAGGCCAGCGCCGCAAAGGGCGTGTCGATCGAATCCAGTGTGCTAATCGTGTTGCTCGGCTCGTCCAGGCCGTAATCCCAAAAGTGATAATTTGCCAGAGTTGTTGCCTCAAAGGCAACTTGAGCTAATCCGCTGATAAATTCCGTCGGCGCATTAAATGCGAAACGCCTATCAAGCTTAGTGCCCGTGTTTGTGCATAGCGCTTCCAAATTAATAAAGGCGATTTCAGCCTGTTGAAGATTGGAGACTGCAACCGCAAATGGATAAGAGGGGCCGCGTTCATTAATAGTGCGGACTGTGTGTATGCCCATCATGATGTCGCCAATAGCCGTGAGAGAAATATTGCTTGAAACCGGCCTTCTATCCAGAGGCAGTTGCCAGGATACTCTACTTGGTAGCTATTCAAACATCACTGGTTCGACAGCTTCTTGGTCAAAAATTTGTTTTGAGTTTTAGCAACTTAAAATAATAAAAAATTAATACGACTGAAATGTGTCTCGTGAATGATATGCCACCTATTTAAAAGCCCCTCCACGGGAGAAGGGGCCTTTTCAATAACAAATATTTGTAATCATCAAGCCGGTAAATATTAAAGGCATTTAGCCCTGGGACGCATTTTTATCAATTTCTTCAGCCTCAACATCTTCGATGTCTTGGCCGGTCTGTTTGGCAAATTCTGCTCTGACTTTTTCCAATTCATCCTTTTTAGCGTTCAAGGATTTTTTCAACTCGCTGACTTTGTCGAGTACGGCTTTAACTTCTTCATTCGAGGCAATTTTGGTGTTGTTTTCCTCAACAATCAATTGATAGACTTTTGCGCCCAGCGTGCTAAATTGTTTCTCAATGTCACGTTTAATGCCAATAATGTCCACTTTGATCTTGCCGATCCTGGTGTACTCATCAGTTTTTTTGGCGACAACGGAAACACCGCGTTTAAACATGCTTGTCAGATCATCCCAAAAGCTCATAAATAGCTCCTTTTTAAAAGTAGGTAAACGGTTATTTTTTGTTTGCCGATAATTTAATTACTAACAAATTAAATGTCAAGCTAAAAATAGGAAAATAATTTTCGTATAATATGACAAATTAATTTTGATGGTAACGGGCAAAAAATACAGCGCTGTAATTTCATTTTCACCAAGAAAGATGCGCTACAAAATTGAAAACGCCATATTTTTTGTTGGTGCGATTAAACAAAGACAATAAGTTTTAAATAAAAATAAACAAGCGGTGCCACAAACAGTGGCGCATCAAAACGATCGAGCATGCCGCCATGGCCAGGTAATAAATTGGACGAGTCTTTCACGCCGGCATCTCGTTTGAACAACGATTCAATCAAATCGCCTATTTGTCCCATTGTCCCGGCGATGAAAGCAATGACCATACATTGCGATAAAGTTAGATCTTTGATGTAGGTTAAATGAAAAATATAGGCAGTAATAAACGAAAATATCAATCCGGCAACCGCACCTTCAACCGTTTTATTCGGACTGACACGAAAAAATAATTTATGTTTTCCGATAGTTTTGCCGATGAAATAAGCGGCGGTATCACAAATCCAAATGATTATTAGCATGAGCAAAAGCCATCTGCCGCCCAATTGATATTCGCTTCCCAGCTCATTGGGCAATTCACGGATCAGTATCATAAAACCGAAAAACGCGGCTGGATAAAAAAGCCCCCATACTGTCGAAGCGAGATTTAAAGTGGATGAGGCTTTATTCCTGAACAATTCGATTAGCAAGGCAAAATAAAAAAGTGGAAAAATTATGATCCAAATTTTTTCAATGCCAAATTTATAAAATAATATAGTAATAGCTATCGTTCCGATTGATCCCACTATTTTTAGCGGCAGCATTTTTTTTGTTTCATTGAGCTTGTAGAATTCAAATTGTGCCACCAGGTTAATGATGAGCACTAAAATTACAAAAGGAATTCCACCTTTAAGAATGAGAAGAATGATTAATGGCGCACCAAATATGGCAACGATGACACGCGAACCCAAGTTTTTGAACTCCAAATCTGTCTCCTTAATATTTAATTTCAGGAAAATGGTAAAAAATCTGAATTGGTTTTTCAATCTCGACTATTGTGAAGAGGTAGGCAAACAAAAATTATTAACACCGATCTGATTAATAGCAGCAAAATAGCTTCTCCAATATAATTCAGCCGAAAATAGGATGGTCTAAAATGCCATTACTTTATTCTTCTTTAACAACTTCAACTAAAACTTCGATAACTCCAGCTTTGATCATATCTAATTTTAGAGCCGCAGCTTTGGAGACATCAATGATTCTGCCTTTCACATAAGGTCCTCGGTCATTGATGCGGACGATAACGCTTCGATCGTTAAACAAATTGGTGACCCTAACCTTGGTGCCAAATTGTAATTTTAGATGAGCCCCGGTGAATTTATTCTGGTCATAAATTTCACCGCTGGCGGTCCGCCGTCCATCCAATTCATCACCGTAAAAAGAAGCCCGTCCCCTTTCGACAAAAGTGGCTAAGCTAAGTGGCTTGTCGGGATCTTCATTGACCTGATCGTAAATACCAAAATAGATGAGGTCATCTTCTTGTTTCGAGTTCGGCTTTTCGTAGGGATTAACTGGCTTTTTTGAGGAAACGGCTGAAGCTTTTGTCACATTTTGTTTTTTCTTTTTTATGCCAGGTTCATCTTTTTTAAAGTAAATGATACCATCGATTTCGACATTTTCTCTGGTACCGTTACGGTTGCCTGCACAGCAAAATAAACAAAGCACAATAAAAATACCAATAGCTCTTCTCAAAACAACACCTAACTTTATGTTCAAGCGAAAATTCTATAATGGAGTTCTTAATGAAACCGCTAATACGGCTATAATTTTGACATTACTGTTGAAGTAGCACTCGCATTATTTTGAGTGCTATTTCAAAGGAAAATTTTTCTTAAAACCGTTTCTGCGGTTTATATTGTAACTCGTGTCAATTCAAGTGCTCAAATAGTCCATTTAATACAAATTTCATGGTGGTGCGCTGTTTTAATTTTGAAAGTTAGCTTCAATAAAAATTATCAGGCAAGCGTTCGAAGCAACAAGCTCAGTAATTGTAATACGACTTATGAAATCCGTAAGCTGTTAATGATCTCTTTGATTGAATGAATGCCATTTTTTTTGCAGTAATTTTCTAAATCAAAAATTAACTGTTCAGAAATAGTCGGTGTAATAAAATTAGCGGTGCCAACCTGAATGGCCGTTGCGCCAGTGATCAAAAACTCAAGCACATCATTGATATTCATTATGCCGCCAATGCCAATTACCGGGAGCTTGACGGCATTCACTACTTCATAGACTTTAGCCAAAGCAATGGGTTTTATTGCTGGACCTGAAAGTCCGCCGCAGATGGTTGCCAGTTTTGGCTTTTTTGACTGAATATCGACTGCCATGCCCACCAGGGTATTAATGACCGAAAGTCCATCAGCTCCTTCATTTTCTGCTGCTTTAGCAATATCAGCTATCGAGGTCACATTAGGCGTAAGTTTAACAAGCAGACATTTGGATGTCACTCTTCGCGTCAGTGAGGTGATTTGTGCCGTCACTCTGGCATCTGTCCCAAACGCCATGCCACCCTCTTTGACATTGGGACAGGAGATGTTCAGTTCGTAGCCAGCGACACCGCCCGCGGTTTCGATTTTTTCAATCACCATCGAAAAGTCAGTAATTAGCTTGCCAGCTACATTAACAAAAACTGGTGTTTCTAAAGTTTGGAGAAAGGGTAATTTCTCTTTGATAAAACGATCAACACCGACATTTGCTAACCCAATGGAATTTAACATACCAGCAGCCGTTTCAGCAATTCGAGGCGCCGGATTCCCTGGCCGCGGTTCTAGCGTAACTGCTTTAGTGACAATTCCTCCCAGCTTGTTCAAATCTAAAAACGGAGAAAATTCTTCGCCATGGCCGAAGGTTCCGGAAGCAGTTAAAATGGGATTGGCAAGCTGCAGCTTGCCAATTTTTACCGACAAATCAATCACCGATTTCAATTTCTCCTGCATCAAAAACGGGGCCTTGCTTGCAGACATATTTATAGCCATTCGGATCAGCGTGCGAAGATACGTTGCAGCCGAGACAGACACCAAAACCACAAGCCATCATCGTCTCCAATGATACTTGACAGGGCATATTAATTTCGGCGGCTATTTTTTTTACCTGGTTGAGCATGGCGTTTGGCCCACAGGCGAACATTTTCATATTATGGTACGCGCTAATCTTTGTTTTTAAGAGCTCTGTTACTGTACCTTGAAATCCCAAAGAACCGTCATCAGTAGCAAAATTGATTTCTATGCCTAATCGCTCAAAATCTTTTATTATGGTAAAAGCAGCTTTGGTCCGATTCCCCCAAAACAATATCGAAGGAATACGTTTATCAGTTAGTTCTTGGCATAAAAAAAACAGAGGCGCAATGCCCAAGCCGCCAGCAACCAACACGGCGCCATTGTATTTATCTGCACCAGAAAAATAATTGCCCAGTGGACCGATAAATTCCACTTCTGCGCTAACTGCAAGATCTGACAATATTTTTGTACCAGGACCAATTATGTGAAATAAAATTTCAAACCATATCTGTTCTTTATCGATTCGATGAACACTGAAAGGGCGGCGCAATAAGGGGGAATATGCCGCCGAGGTTTTTATTGTTATAAATTGCCCTGGCTTAACAACATTGATAAGTTCTGCGCCGGCAAAACGCATTCGAACCTGTGATTGATCCAAATAAATTTTTTCAAGAAGTTTTGCGCGAAGAATTTTAGGCTGCCAAATATCGAAGGACGTATCTTTATGGATCATTCGTGAGCTACCATCTTCTTGGTGATGTTCGCCTAGGGTCATTCTTCTGCATTTCAGCCAATAATAGTTGACGATATTGAGCCTTATCCATTGAGACAGAATCAGCGATCGACAGCGGCTGCTGGACTGCTTCAGCCGAAGCGTCAGCCAACTGAACTTCCGGTTGTTTTTTTTGCTCAGCCGAAGTTGCCGCTTGTTCTGTGGCTTTGGCTTTTTTCACCACCTCAACCTTTTTTTTGATCTGAGCAGCATACGGTGAATCAGGATATTTTTCCAGCAAGGCTTGATAGGTCAAAAAGGCTTTATTTATTGAATCCAGTTCAAATTCAAAAATCCATCCCTGAGCCAATAAAGATCGAGGAGCAAAATCAGACGCTGGGTACTCATCGGCAATGGTAGAAAAAATTGATAGCGCTTCATCATAATCGTGTCGATCTAAATAAGCTAATTCAGCAGATTTGTACTGCTCGGCAATCTTGACTTCCGGATCAGGAATATTAATGAAAACAATTTGCTTTTTCGCCTTCTGCGTGAAAGGATCATCAGGGAATTCTCTAATTAGCCTCTCAAACATCGAATCTGCCAAAACGGTATCTTTTTTAAATGTCTCGGCGATGTAACCCAGGGAGTATAATGTCTTCGGAAAATTTACTTTTGAAGTATCAATTCTCAAAATATCCAAATAGGTCATCATTGCCGAGTCCGGTTGCGAAAAATCGAGCAAATATATTTCAGCCAAAGAAAGCTTAGCTTTGATGAGCGCTTCCAAGGGGGAATCGCCCAGGTTCTTTTTGCTCACGTCAGCCTTTTTATCCTTATTGCGATACAAATCATAAAGCATCTTATTTTTTTTGAAAATTGGGTAGTAACGATTATAAACATTTCTCAATGAATCCTGGTAATCTTCCAGATAGGCGAAAGGAAGTTTAAGAGATACAGAAAGTAATGAGTCAAGCAAGGAGGCTTTGAAGGGACCAAGTTTTTGTTGTGGTTGCGTCATCGGATTCATGATCGCATTATCATAGTCTTTGAACTTGCCCACATAGAGGCTCATCAGCGTATCCTGATATACTGGCAGCGAATCTAACGGTATTTCCATGGCTGACGCCACTAAGGTATCAAAATGGCTAAATTGCAAAAACGATTTATTGCGGTCTTCTGGATTGTCATCGAAATTTTCAATGACGGCCGCCAAAGAATCACCTTTGACAATTTTTTCTTCCTGCGCTTTTATGTTGGCACGTAATTCTAATAGATCTTTGATGCTTTTGCTTTTTGCTCGCGCCTCATTGGCTTTTTCTGAGCGCGTGTTTTCTAAAGGCGCTTTGTCAAAATATTCTTTAGCAAATTCATATTCCGCTTTCTGATTCAAATTGATCTCACCGAGATAAAAATAGGCATCAGCCGCTTCTACACTTTTGGGGTGCTTCTCGATAATATCTAAGTACCAGGAAACAGCCGTCTCGAAATTGCCATTGAGACGGTAACAATGAGCAATTTCCAGTCGGCAGGCAGGCCAACTATCTTCATTGGCGATATTGCCCAATAGATTGGTGAAAATATTTATCGCGTCGTCATATTGTTGCATTTTTTGATAAGTTTGAGCGGCGCGGAACAGGGCATCATATTCTATGCGCTCATCTGGGCTGTATTTGCGCGCCTTCATATAGCTTTCAACGGCCTTGGCATAATTTTTTAAATCGAAGTTGCACTCCCCCATTTCATAATAGCTTTTGGCGCGTATTTCTTTGTCTTTGGCTCGTGAGGCAGCAGTTTCGAATTCGCTGGCTGCGGTAACAAAATCTTTCTTGTGCTTAAACAGACCTCCCAATAAAAATCGCGCTTCATCTTGAATTTGATCTTTGACGGCACTATTCAAAAGTTGATGAAAGATTTCTTCGGCCGTTTCGTAGTTTCTCATTTCAATGTAGGTTTTGCCAAGCCACAGTTGAGATTCAGCAATAAATTCACTGTTGGGAAAATTTTCTCTCAATTCAATAAATTTGCGTTCGGCTTTTTGATAGTCCAATTTACGAAAAAAGCATTTGCCGAGCAAAAACAACGCATCATCGATGTACTTGCTCTTGGGGTAAAACTCTAAAACTTTGGAGGCTTTTTCAATGGAAAGATCATAATTTTTTGCTTCCTGAGCCGACGGTCGGTCAGGATTCAGCCCTCTTTCATTTTGCTCCGGCATCACTCCTTGTTGTTTCTGCTTCTTTGCTTTTTTTAATCTTTCTTCCCGTTGTTTTTCCGCATCATTAAAATATTTTTTTGCATTGAAAAATGTATTGAAATAAGCGCAGTGAGCAAAAAAGAAGAAGATAATTAAAAGGCTGTAAGAATATTTTTTCATAATTATTGATTTACAATTCTTGAAACCAATTCCGGCAATATCTGGCCGGACTTCCCCAAAATTGATTCATCCACATAATTGGAGATAACGGTTGGCTCAGCATTAATTTCAACCACATAGGCGTTCGAGCTTTTCGCCTCAATTGGCAAGGAAGCCGCCGGATGGACAACGGCTGACGTGCCCACTACCAAAAAAACCTCAGCCTGTCTGGCAATCGCAAATGATGCAGAGAGCACCTCTTCAGGAAGCGCTTCACCAAACCAGATAACATCCGGTCGAATAAGCCCGCCGCAACTACAGCGCGGAAGCTTTTTTTCGTCCAGAGCGTGAATTTTAACCTGTTTATTACAATCTACGCAGCGGTTTCGCATTATGTTCCCATGCAATTCATATATTCTTTTGCTGCCAGCTTGCCGGTGAAGATTATCGACATTTTGTGTTATCAGATCAAAATTTTGAAAATAATTTTCCATTTCAACTAATGCGTAGTGTCCAGCATTGGGCGTGACCTGGCTGATCAAATTTTTTCTAAAATTGTACCATTCCCAAACTAGTTTTGGATTTTTAATGAACGCTTCAAAAGTTGCTAGCTCTTCTGGCCTGAATTTTCTCCATAATCCCTGGTCACCTCGAAAAGTAGGAACACCACTTTCCGCTGAAATTCCAGCTCCAGTAAGCACGGCTACGCTGGCCGTTGGTTTGAGTTTCTCTAATAACATACTGGAAAACATTATATAATCCTTCAAATTCTTGAAACTAAAATAATACTATTTTGTAAAACAATCAAGATTTTTGTTATCATTCAATCGATTACTGCCTGAAAGTGAAGCTTGAAGGAGAACAAATTGGCTACGAGAATAAAAGAGAATTATATGGTATAATTCTTGTTACGATAGCTAATAACAGAATGATCAGCTGCTGAAACAGCCCTTCCCAATGGGTTGGGACTCAGGCTAAAGCGGCGGCTTCACTGGCAGCGAATTCATAGAAGTGCGTAGCAAAACGTGGGTAAGGTTTCGGCTGCGCTCAGCATCACCGTCCTAAAATGGCACCCCAAGAGAGTTCAAATGGTGATGTCACTTTTCAGAAATGCCACATTATTAGCAATACCTATGATTTGCTATGCGCTCAAATCATATTTTGATGAGTGGTGAATTATCAAAGAGACAAAATTTACCATGAAGCAAAAACAAAAGCTGTGTCAGGGCACTTACTGATGATATGCAGCATTAGTCTATTCTTGATTCAAACGCTTAGTGAGTAGTATTGATATGGAGGTTTGTAACATGCAATTGAAAAAAGCCCATTGTTGGCTGAATGCTTTATTTCTGATTTTTATTTTGCAGTGCAGCGCTTATGCCAATGGAATTAATGGCGGGCGCGGTTTGAATTATGTGAAATCTGCTTGGAATTTAAATTCTGGTCATTTGACATTTTATGCCAGAAGCCAGGCTTTTGGACAAATTGCCACCTATAGTAGCCAATCTATTGCTGTTTGGGATATACAGGGC
>CAZNDR010000023.1:9518-16534 GCA_964571835.1 uncultured Cytophagia bacterium
TAAATTATGGATTAAGCGATCATGTAGAATTTGCTATAGCGCCGGTCATATACCAAGATACCAATAGAGGCCAATACGAATATTTGTTGCCCGGTGATCTGATGTTAAGTTTAAAATGTGGTTCCTATAATCTCAAAGGAAGCCATCTGACCCTGGGCATTGGTTTCGATACCAAATTGCCAACCGGCAAAACTCAAAACTTACCGTTTGAACCTTATTCGGCTGGAAAAGCCTCCTGGGGTTTTACTGGGATGGTTTCCTATTCTAAAGATCCACTCTACCCTGAAAATGATTTTAATGTCGATTTAAATCTTGGTTATCTCAATCACAATGATGTCGGCGAAAAATTAAGCGACTATGAAAATGATCAATACAGCGTAAGCAAGATGACTCAGCAAGTGTTATACGGTCTTGGCTTTAAAATTCCAACTATCACCTTTGATTTTACTTTGGAAATGAACGGCTGCGCTTTCATTCAACCACCGCCAAAACAAACCGCATATAGTGTTGAGAATTATTTGTTCTTGTCGCCGGGAATCAATTATAAAGCCTCGAGCTGGTTGACGCTCAAAGTTGGCGTAGATCTTCTCTTGTCGTCTAATAAAGACGAAACTACCTATTCTTACATTAACGAACTTGCTGGAGGTTTACCTAACTATCCGTCATGGCGGGCGAATCTGGGGCTCAACGTTCACCTTTTGCCAGCCTCCGTGCACAAGATTAGCGATAAAGACATACTCATCAAAAAAGCTGAAAGCCGGCGAGAACTATTCGAACAGATCATTAATGAGCAACAGAAAACCGAGAGCGCCGAACAAGAATTGGAAAAAATAAAAGAGGAGAGACGCAAGGCTGAAAAGGAATTGGAGCGGTTGCGACGCATTTTAGAAGGGGATCAAAAAAAGCCGGAAGAAACTACCAAAGAGCCACCTCCCAATAACCAATTATAGCTTAGCCCAGCGTTGATAAAAAGCTCCTCCATATTCGTGAATGGCAGCTATTGTGAAATATGATCTCTCGCTTTCCCGATTTGCCGGGCGCAGGGCGGCATTTTATCAATATCATATTTTTCACCTCGCAGAAGCAGGGCGCGGTTTCTAATACAGTTTAATATTTGCAAGAGCAGCCTGCTTCAGCGTTTTCCAAACGTAGTTATGGTTCTAACAATCCCCACATCCAATAAAAAACAGTGCATTAATCCACATTTTTTTGCACGCTCAATTCACTTAATTGTTAGCAATTATTTTCGCTTGACTTTTTAATGGGTAACTTTTATATTTTCGTGTACCAAAAACGACGCATAAATAAACGCTAATTTAACTTGCCATTCTTAATTGAGGAGGGCCAAACATGACTCTAAAATTACATCAAAATAGAATACGCTGCCAAAGTCCTGTTCTAACGCTTCCTTTTTGCATGTTAATTCTATTAATCTCTATGGTTCATTCTTCAGTCTTTTGCCAGGACGAGGTCAAATCTCGTCTTTTTAGCGAAGTGGACAATTTAATGGCTCAAGCCGAAGCAGAGCAGGCACTTCTTCTTTCTCCGGAAAGCTATAAACTCGCTAAAGCTAAACATGAAGGCGCCTTAAAAGATTATGAAAAAGGCAAAAGTGTCACCAATAAAATATCAGAAATTTTGGACTTGCTCAAGACCGCTATTGAAAACGCCAAATTAGCTCAGGTTACTTTTTCTCATTCGCTCAATGCGCGTGATGAGGCTATTGAAGCCAATTCGATTGAATTCTCAAAAGAAAAGTTCGAGGCGGCAGAGAAAGTGTTTAGCGAGGCAGCAAGAACAATGGAAAAAGGCGATTTAAATAAAGCTAAAGAAAAAGGCCTCAATGCTGAACGGCTTTTTCGAGAAGCTGAGCTGAATGCCATAAAAGTCAGCATTGTTGGTAGCGTCAAAGCCATGTTGGCAGAAGCAGAAAAGAAAAAAGTCAGCAAATACGCGCCGCTGACGATTAGCCGATCTCAAGCTTTATTGGCTGAAGCGGAGTCAATATTAAATAGCAACCGCAGCGCCAAAAGCGAAGCTCGGGAAAAAGCAGAATTAGCTGAATATGAAGTGAAGCATGCAGAATTTTTAGCCACTAAGGTAAAGGAGCTCAGCGAAGATGATTTAAATTGGGAAAAGCTGATTTTAGAAGATGAGGCACTTTTATCAGAAATTTTAACTGAATTAAGCTTTACACCCCGGTTTGACAATGGCCTGACTGAGCCGATTAAATCATCTGTCAATGCGATTGCTAATTTAAAGAAGGAGAAGCAGGATTTGGCCAATGAAATTTCTAGTTTGGATCAACAAATAGAAAAACTCAATGAAGAAATAAGCGACCTCAATAATCAGTTAGCTAATTTAAAAGAAAAAGAAGCTGGACTGCGGACGCAGTTGACGATAGAGGAAAAAAAGAAAGAAAAATTTGCTAAAATCGAATCTCTATTCGACGAAGCCGAAGCGAAAGTTTTTCGCGAAGGTGAGATTTTAAAGATTCGGCTCATTGGCTTGAATTTTGCGAGCGGCAAAGACGTTATTGATCCATCGTATTTTAGCTTGTTGACCAAACTGCAGCGAGCGATTCGCATCTTTCCGGATTACCAGCTTTCCATCGAAGGTCACACTGATGACAAAGGTGATGATCGCACGAATCAATCATTGTCTTTGCGCCGCGCCAAAGCAGTAACCTCCTATCTGATCGCCAATATGGGGCTCAGCGAAAGTCAAATTACTGCTGTTGGCTATGGCGAAAGTAAACCAATTGCTTCGAACGAAACGGAAGAAGGCAGAAAACAAAACCGGCGCATCGATGTCGTTTTGATTCCGCCGACTCAATAGCTTCGTTTTGTACTGAATGAATTTATTAATGAGCTGGACCAATAACTCGAATGTACGGCAGATTTTTTGTCTTGCATTCTTTTTTAAAATAACCAAAGACTAAATCAAAAAATGAATGCTTTATTATTGCACACCTGTTGTGCACCCTGTATCACTGTTCCCTTAGAAAGGCTTCAATCTGAATTTGAGGTAACGTCGTTTTATTATAATCCCAATATTTATCCTAAGGTTGAACATGACAGACGGTTAGATGAGATAAAAAAATGGACAGACAAAGAACACATTCCATTAATTACTCCCATCTACGATTCGAACCGCTGGTCTGAACAAATTTTAGGCTTAGAAGCGGAGCCCGAAGGCGGCAAACGATGCGCAGTTTGTTTCCGCATGAGATTGACTGAAACAGCTCGTGTCGCGAAAGAAAAAGAGATAAATTATTTTGCCACCACCCTGACGATTAGCCCTCACAAAAATGCACAACTCATAAACCAGATAGGCAGCGAAATAGCCTCTCAACTTGGTGTAAAGTTTTTGGCTGCCGATTTCAAAAAGCAGGATGGTTTTAAGCGAAGCGTTGAACTGAGCAAAAAACACAATTTTTATCGCCAGGATTATTGCGGCTGTATTTTCAGCCTCAAGCAAAAAAGCTAACGAGGTAAGCCATGAAAGAAGCAATGTTTTATCGGCAACTGGAAAATGGCAAAGTAGAATGTGATTTGTGCCCTCACTTTTGTACGTTAAAAGATGGCCAAATTGGCAATTGTTTTGTCCGGAAAAATGTGGGCGGAAAATTATTCTCTCTGGTTTATGGAAAAGCCGTAGCGGTTCATGTTGATCCCATCGAGAAAAAACCTTTATTCCATGTCGCGCCAGGCTCGCGGTCATTTTCCTTGGCAACTGTAGGCTGCAATTTTCACTGCAAATTTTGCCAGAATGCTGACATCTCACAGATCAGCAAAGAGGCCAATGTCGAAACGATAGGTCAATCAACAGCGCCTGAAGAACTCGTTTCTCTGGCAATTAGTAATAGCTGCCAGTCTATCGCTTTTACTTATACTGAACCGACCGTCTTTTTTGAATATGCCTATGACACGGCAAAACTTGCCCATCAGGCTGGACTGCTGAATATTTTTGTCACAAATGGCTACATCAATGCGGAACCAGTTAACTTTATTAAAGACTATTTAGATGCAGCCAATGTAGATTTGAAAAGTTTTAGTGGAGATTTTTACCGGCGGCTGGTCGGCGCAAAACTGCAACCAGTTTTAGAAACCTTGAAGCTGATGAAAAAATTAAATATCTGGATTGAAATTACCACGCTGGTAATTCCCGATGAAAATGATGCCGAAGAAGAATTGACGGAAATTGCCTCGTTCATCAAAAACGAATTAGGCGAAGAAACCCCTTGGCACCTTAGCCGCTTTTATCCTCAATATAAGCTGAACAATCGTCGACCAACTCCAATTTCTACACTACAGCATGCTTATGAAATTGGCAAACAACATGGACTGCGCTTTGTCTATCTGGGCAATGTGCCCGGCGATGAAACAGAGAGCACTTTCTGCTATCAGTGCGGGAAGAAATTAATCGATCGTTATGGCTATCATATTCGTGAGAAAAATGTCATTGCCAATAGATGCAGCTTTTGTGGCGTCGCCATTGATGGCATCGGCCTCTAATTCTTTTGCCAGCGATAGCATTGCGCAAAGCAATGCTATCATTGTCAAGGCATAGGTTTTGAATAGGCAGTCATTATTATTCTGCCGCCTCAAACGCTATTTCAAAAACCAATTCCACCGGCAAGCCTTTGTCCGGGCTGATAAGCAAATTTTTCACTTCATAAGGTACGGTCAACTTTTCTTTTCCAGAAAACGTTTTTGATTTCCCTCTTAATTCGGCAAATACGGTTCGTTGGGCGTGAATAGTGATTTCGTCAGGGATTTCGACGTGCTCTACGGCGCTGACTTTTCTCAGCTCAAAAGTCAGGTCAGAATTATTTTTAATAGTAAACATGGCTTTGCTTTTTCCTTTGATCGTTAGCTCTGAAGTCATGTCGGATACTGATAATTCAAAAATCGGCCTGAGAAATTTCTCATCTCCGATGAGCAAATCTTGATAGTAGACAGCTGTTCGTTGATTCAGCAGTGCCTCTTTAATGCCTGCCTCGTTTTTTTGGGCAGCAAAAACCAGTGTTACTGGTCGATGTTCCCCTTTGCCAAAATCAAAGCCAAAACCAATCGGCGGGTGAATGTCGGAATTGCCGAACATGGTCAAATTTTTTTCCATTGCCCACTGTTGCGCCAGAGGATAATAGCTGTGCCAATTTACCACTTCAATTCCTTTGAGCCAACCTTTCTCCAAAAGCTCGGTGTGCTCGTTGTACCAGATGGGTATTTCATCTGGCTGACGCCAGCCCGGGTGATTCCAAATTAAAAATGCCTCTTGATCAACCGCAGCTTTGAAGGCGTCACGCCAATCTGGAGTATTAAGCGGATCAACATCTTTCAAGAACAGAGCGTTGAAATGGCCTGGCGGCATGGAGCGGGTGATTTCAGCGCCGCGGATCAAAATGATGCCTATTTCATCAGCCCTGGCCTTGGCGATTTCATAAGACCGATTATGCGACTTAAATTGAATATCTTTTTTATTGGGATGCCCTTCGATGTGATCGGTGATAGTTATGGCGTCCAATCCTTCGAGCCAGGCTTCTTCGACACGAATAGTAGGCCAGACGCCGCCATCGGAAAAAATCGTGTGCATGTGAAAATCGCATTTGAGCGTTTGATAAGTTAAAATGTTGGGAATGTCGATTTCTCTTCGAGCTTGCGCCTGACTCAAAAGTGCGGAGTTGATGAAAAATAAGCCAAATAATAAAATACTCATTACACCCAAAAACAACTGCTGTTTTCTTTTCAAAGCCATTTCTGCCTCCAAATTCGGTTTCTTGATAAGTTAGTTAGAGAATAACTCGCTGTTCACTTCAATCCCTACCGGACAATGATCCGATCCCATCACTTCCTTCAAAATAAATGCTGCTTTTACTTTGTCTTTCAAATCTTCGCTCACATAAAAATAATCGATCCGCCAGCCGATGTCGCGCTCGCGGGCGCGGGTTCTTAGATCCCACCATGAATAAAAACCACCACCTTGTTCGAACATGCGAAAAGTATCGAGATAGCCGTGCGCCAGCAGCTTATCAATCCACGCCCGCTCCTCGGGCAAAAAACCAGACTGTTTCTCGTTTTCTTTGGGATGCGCCAGGTCGATTTCCCGGTGCGCTGTGTTCACGTCGCCGCAGATGATCAGCTTTTTGCCCTGTGTTCTCAATTGGTCGGCATAATCCAAAAACGCCTCATAAAAATCCATTTTGTACTGCAGCCGTTCGTTTGACTGTTTGCCGTTGGGAAAATAAATATTGAGCAGATGGCAGCCGCAAAATTCCATTTCCATAAATCTGCCCTCACTATCGAATTTCTCCAATCCAAAACCTGTTTTTATGGATTGTGGTTTTTTTGTCGTCAAAACCGCGACGCCACTGTAGCCCTTCTTTTCCGCCGCGACATGAAATAGTTCATAACCGTCAGCGCTCCGCAGCTCGGCGGGAATTTGCTCGTCCTGCGCTTTTGTTTCCTGAAGGCACAGGATGTCCGGCTTTTCAGCTAATAACCAGTCCATAAAATTTTTCTTTAAAACTGCGCGAATACCGTTGATGTTCCAGGAAAAAATCTTTATCGTGAGCATCTTTTGTCCTTTCAGTTAAATGTAATTCACTGATGATATCTTGATGCTAACAGAGAGAAAATTCTAAAAACCAAGTACAAAATTCCAATTAATTTCCACTACCCAAATCTCAATTAAAAATAATTGAAATTTGAAATTTGGGATTTATTTGTAATTTGGAATTTGGCGCTTGGCTTTTAATCAATCCTGCTTTCTTAAACTACAACAGAAACAAATAAAAAACTCACGCTATTCAATCGCCAATTTTTTTCCCAAAAAATGCTCAAACCAAAACTGCACCCCTTCCCGCACGGCATGATTTCGTTTGGGAAAACCAATACCATGCCGGGCATTAGGATAAAGCATCAGCTCAAAATCTTTGTTCAAATCTTCAAGCTTGTCGATCAGTTGAATGGTGTTTTGCATGTGAACATTATCATCCATGGTTCCGTGGGTGA
>CAZNDR010000024.1:0-16349 GCA_964571835.1 uncultured Cytophagia bacterium
TTGTCGATCTGTTTACGTATATTTTGCCCATGGATTTATCAATTGTTATCCCCGTCCTGAACGAAAGTGAGAAAATAAGAAAAAATATTCTCACTGCATCCGAATTTTTGAATAAGAATAAAATTACAGGCGAAATCATTTTTATTGATGACAGCAGTGCTGATAATACAGCAGAGTTTCCATCATTTTAAATAATGGGTGTTATAAATATTGTTCTATTGAATTGAAAAACACGAATGTTTTGCGGCAAACAAAACAAAGCATTCTCAGGAGCTGTTATTTCCATTTCTCAGGTTTATGTAAAATGAAACCATCTGCTTTTCTTACTTCATCGGGAAAGATGCAGTCAGCAAACTTTTTTCTACCAATCGTAAAAGAAGCATGGGCAATTTTCTCAAGGATGAACGAATAGCGTGCAGGAGGAAACGATACAACAACTTTCTTGTCGGGAAAAAGGTTTTTTATTTTTTTATTGGTCCCGAAAGATCACTGTCTGCCGATATAATAATCGCCTTGTCATAGCTATTTTGAAAAGCATCAGCTAAAATTTCGACCGCAATATTTACGTCGGTCATCTTTTCATTTGGCTTAGGAAAAATGTTACCACATTTATTACATTCAATCGTATTTATAAGATAATGTCCATAAAAAATATGAAAATTTTCCAATGTTCCTAGCGCTTCTAAAAACATTGTTTGTCGTTTATTTTTATCAGATGGTTTCTTGACACGAGAGGTAAAATATTTTGTGGTAACAAGTTTCTGATTTTTTTGTAGCAATGATAGAGAACTTTTGTAGATTCAACCAATAATAACGTCTCCAGCCTTTTTCTCTTAAACCGAAGTAAAGATTAAATCCGTCGATATAAACAATCACTTTTTCCATAATTGCATAAAATTTTTTGTTGACTTTTATGTTACAATGTGCTATATTAAGCCACGATTTAACAGCGCTAACGATAGTATCGTTAGTTTGGCGCCCCTGCTTGGCAGGGGCGTTTCTATTTTAAGATGTAAATAAATGCCTTCAATTTCTCTTCCCATTTATTTTTTACAACTGTATGACTAACGCTAACACTTTCAATATATAGAAAAATTGCCATCTACAATGCTTATTGCCTAGAAAATTTTCTACCCATTTATGATATTTTTTTTATTGCAAAGCTCAAATCTCATCGTAGATGCGAATATAAATTAGTCAAATGACAATGTCAAGTAGAAATGGGAAAAGAATTAAGTTCTTTATAACATATATTTCGATATTAAAAATAAGAAGTTCTTATCAAAGAATAGTGGTTAATATTCTTTACAGTTGTCCACGCTAATCTTCTGCGTGATTCAGTTGGCAGTTAATGCTCTTTTTCACTTTAAAATAATTTGCATTTGTCGATCTGTTTACGTATATTTTGCCCATGGATTTATCAATTGTTATCCCCGTTCTCAATGAAAGTAAGAAGATAAGAAATGATATTCTCGCTGCATCTGAATTTTTAGTAACGAATAAAATTAGGGGAGAGATCATCATTGTCGATGACGGCAGCACTGATTATACAGCAGAGATCGCCCGACAAACAGAAGTCGCTTCTGGGATCGGTTTGCAGGTCATACAATATGCAGAACACCGCGGCAAAGGCTTTGCCGTCCAAAAGGGCGTAAAACATTCAGTGGGCAAATATGTTATTTTTATGGATAGTGGGCTCTGCGTGCCGCTCCATTTCATACTTGATGGCTTGAACTTGATAGAAAAAAACGAATGCGAGATAGCACATGGTTCGCGATTTCTTCCTCATAGTTCCATTGTTCGTCCGCATCTCATGTCTCGGCGAATTTCTTCTTTCCTTTTTAGAAAGATTGTCAAATTTGTAATGGCACTGCCTTCAGCTTTGACTGATACGCAATGCGGTTTCAAAATGTACCAAGGAGAAATCGCTCGACTTTTATTCAGCCAGCTTGTGACTGACGGTTTTATGTTCGATGTGGAAATAATCAAAAGAGCCGTTGAAAATGGTTTTCGCATAAGAGAATTTCCCATTGTCTGGACGGCTGATCCGGACAGCAGATTATCACAATGGCGTGTGCCTGTAGCGGTTTTTTTTGAACTGATTAAAATAAAAAAAGCTTTACATCAAAATAAGAAGAGGATCAAAGCAGCATGAAAAAATCAATACAACCTGCATTAACTTTTTTGCTGATGCTAAGTTTTTTGAATTGTAGCAAAAAACTAAATGATGTCTGGATGGCGTCGGCGCCAGCGGACAAGGCACTGACAGCGATTCATCAGGATAGTATTACTGTCATTCCTAACGGCAGATTGCTGACGCCACTGGGAAAACAAATTAAAGTCGCGCCCCATCCTTATGGATTGGCTTTGAGTCCGGATGGTAGCATGGCAGTTACAGCAAATTCAGGAGTACGCCCATTTTCCATCTCCATTATTAGAAAAGTCGTGAGTGAAAATCCGCTGGTGCAACAAATCCCTCAAGGTGTCGAAACAGATAAAGGCATTTTGGCGGCTGTGTTTATGGGGCTGGCGATTTCCACTGATAATCGTTTTGTCTACGTTGGCGGCGGTCAGGAAGGAAAAGTATTTGTTTTCGATCTGAACAGCGGCAACAAAGTTGGAGAAATCGATTGTAATGTAAAAATTGAAAAGAGGGAGTATCAAGATAGTTATATTGGCGATTTGGTGATGAGCAGAGATGGAAAGATCATTTTCGCAGTCGATCAAAGTAATTTTCGCATGGTGGTCATCGATGCGATCAATAAAAAATTAATTTCCAGCGTGAACGTCGGACGATACCCGTTTGGCATTACACTCTCGCCGGATGAAAAAATTGTCTATGTAGCAAATGTCGGCATGTATGAGTATAGCAAAATTATTGGCGTTGAAGTGGACAATCCTCAGAAGGAAGGTTTAAAATTTCCGCCGTTCAGCTACTTATCAAAAGAGTCGGAAAAAGGTGGCGAGATCGATGGCTACAAAGTAGCTGGATTGGGCAAGCCGAATGTGCCAGAATCTTTTTCAGTGTGGGCGGTAAATATTGCTGACAAGCGAAATCCTCAAATAACAGCAAAAATTAAAACCGGCATCTTAGTCGGACAAAAAGTCGAAGATTTTCCGGCGGTTGGCGGCGCCAGTCCCAATTCACTGGTAGCGACCGCAGAGCACGTCTATGTCAGCAATGGCAATAATGATTGTATTTCAGTGATCGATGTTAAAAAGGACACCGTCGTTCACAACATCTATTTACGATTGGACAAACGACTGGGAAAATTGCGCGGCGTCATTCCCTTTGGTTTGGCCTTGTCGCCTGATAATCGACGTTTATTTGTTGCTGAAGCCGGCATTAATGCTATTGCCGTTATCGATCTGCAAACAAAAGCAGTTTTAGGACACATCCCTGCGGCTTGGTTCCCCTCAAAACTGCAGGTGAGCAAAGACGGTAAAAAATTAATTGTCGCTAATGCGAAAGGCTTTGGCAGCGGACCCAATGGTGGAGCTAATTTTCAAATGGGAGCACAAGGCAGCTATATTGGCAATTTAATGAACGGAGTGGTCTCTGTTTTTGATATTCCTGATGATAGCCTGTTAAATGAATTGACAAATAAAGTCATCGACAACAATTTTGTTTTTGATGAGGTAACGACGCACCAATTTAGCAAGCGGAAAGAAAATCCCCTTCCTCTTTATCCTGGCGAAAAAAAGAGCCCCCTCAAACATATTGTTTTTATTTGCAAAGAGAACAGATCTTTTGATGAAGTTTTCGGAGGATTGGAAAATGTCAATGGTGATCCTTCGTTAGCTCGCTATGGAGCCAACGTGAATTTCAGCAATAGCGATGGCAGCAAAAAGATCACTGGGGCGACGGTAATGATTAATCATTTGGCCTTAGCCCGGCAATTTGCCATAGCCGATAATTTTTATTGCGATTCGGATGTCTCTGCCGATGGGCATCGCTGGTTGGTGGGCACTTATCCGAACGAGTGGGTGGAGACCAGCGTTGCGGCCTCGTACGGCGGCGGCAGAAGGATGAAACTTGATTCTCCAGCGCCGGGTGTGTTAGCTTATGTTGGCGCTTCTGGAGCCATTTATCCCGAAGACTACAATGAAGCCGGTTCCATTTGGGATCACTTTGCTCGAAATGAAATTGATTTTTTTAATTTTGGTCTCGGTTTTGAATTTGCCCCGGGCATTGAAACGCAGCAACACAAATATACTGGCATCCGGCTAGTCATTAATTATCCTATGCCAGCGCCATTATTGGAAAAAACCTCACCATTGTATGCTACTTTTAATATGAATATTCCTGACCAATTTCGAGTCAAGATGTTCATCAAAGAATTTAGCGACCGCTGGCTGGGTGAAAAGTTGAATTTGCCAGCCGTGCTGACAATATTTCTGCCCAACGATCACGGCGATAATGAGCGACCAGCGGACGGCTATTCGTTTCGGGAAAGTTTTATGGCAGATAACGATCTCGCCTTGGGTCGAATTATCGAATTTTTATCCGCCACTCCGTATTGGAAAAATATGGCAGTCTTTATTACTGAAGATGATCCACAGGGAGGTGTCGATCACGTGGATGCCCATCGCAGCATCCTGATGGTTATTTCCCCCTTTGTCAAGAAAAATTATGTAAGCCATGTGCACTATAGTTTTGGTAGCATCATGAAAACCTTCTGGCATATTTTGGGCGCACCATACCTGAATCAATATGATGCCGGAGCGACCGATTTAGCTGATTTTTTCACGACGGAACCGGATTTTGCTCCATATTACGCCCTGCCAGTCGATGGACGGATTTTCGATCCACAAACAGCGCTTGATCCACTGGATGAAAATTTCGATTGGGAAAAATTAGGAAAGTCGCTAAAATTGGATCATCCAGAAACGATGCAAAGGTGGATGAGGGAGGATGATAAAAAAAGAGAGGAAATTAGGAGATAGAGGCTTGGGTATAAGGGATAGGGCATAAGGTAAAAATAAATAGTGTGTCTGTTATCCAAATTTCAGCATTTTCTGATTCTGAAATAGCAGCATCACTTTGATTTCTGGGTGCGCGGCGCAATATGATTCAACCTCATGGTGAGACATAATTAAAAAAGCAGTAGACAGCGCATCGCAAATGGCGGCATTGTCGCCAATGACCCAGGCGGCGCCTGCCTTTTCGACAGGCCGGCCAGTGCGTGGATCGATAATGTGATAACCTTTTTGCATTCCTGATCCGCTCATGGCTTGATTTTTTAAGATGATGGTTTCGATAACTTGATCTTTTTTCCAGGGATTACTAATGGAAACCAACCACCCCAGTTTTCCTTCCGCGTCCCCGCGCGATAAAACTGAACTTTGCCCGCCATGAATTAAAAAATTTTCAATCCCCCACTCAGTCAACAATTCTGCCAGGCGATTAACCGCATAACCCTTACCAATTCCTCCCAGGTCGATTTTCACCGGATTGCCAATAACAGTGACAGAACGATCCGTTTCACTTAAGGATAGGTTTTGCATACCGATTTGCTGTTTAGCAGAGGCAATTTCTTGAGCTGACGGAGGGCGTAGATTGTTATCTTTATCAAACCACAACTTCATCAATGATCCGACCGTGATGTCAAAAGCACCATTGGTTTGCTCGAATAATTCGGTGCATTGTTTTAGGCATTCGAAGGATTCAAGTCCAACAAGCGCCTTTTCATGTCGTGCCAGATTATTGATCCTTGAGATATCACTATTTTCTATGAAACGACTTAACTCGTGCTCCAACCGGTCGAGCAAAAAAAATGCCTCCTGGCTTGCTTGCCGGGCATATCTCTGATCATTATGGCAAATGAAGATTTCATATACGGTTGCCATGGCTTGATGGGAGAGGCGAAAAGCGCTGTGTCTAGCGCTGACGGTATTGCTGATTTCCATCGCTTCCCCGTTGGTAATTTTCCCACAATTCTTTAACCACGTATCCTCTTATTTCCACCTGTGGTCTCAATTCAACATAATCATCAAACAGCGGCAGGTAAAGATTTCTTTTACCAGGCGGAGGCATTTCATATAATTTGTGGATCAAATCAGATTCGACCGAGGGCATAGCAAGAATGATCGGTGCCGCCGGTGTTTGAAAATTTACCTGATTCCACCAACCGCTATTCGGATAAAAACGCAAATACCAGGGCAAAGGCCAATAATCAGCAGCGGGACAAATCACTTCGATGATAGTGCTATCTTTCATAGTTGACGCAGCAGCGACTTTCTCAATGGCAGTGGTAATTTTAAAAATGTCTTTGGACGTGTGAGCGTAAACATAGGGATTAATGGGATCAGCTTCATATTTGAAATTGGCTAAATAGGTTTGCCAAATTAGGTGCAGAACTCCGAGCGCTAAAATAGAAAAATAGGCTAATCTATGAAATGTGCACTTAAAGCATTCCAAAAGAGATGCCGCGCCAAAGCCAGCTAACAAAATGAAACCAAATAAAAAACTCAACAAACACCAAGGAGTTTTGTAAGCAATGACAGAATAGATTAAAGTCAAAATCGATGTATAAAAAGCGATAAATCGGAAAAACTGTCGGCTATGTTCTGTCAAATTTTTCTTTAAAAATGCGGCAGCAAATCCGACAAGCGCCAAAATTAAAATAACCATTTCACTCCAAACAGGCCCTTCGCCACTCTGGTAATAAAATAGCCACCGTAAGTAATAATACCAGGGGTGCGACTGAAAAGTATTTTTTCCAGCTCGCTGAAAATAGGTAGCGTAAGTTTTAAACGAATCGACTATTCCGCTGATATTTGTCAGGAATGAAGAATAGAACAAAGCTGAGATAGATAACGCGGCCAGTGTCAATAACAGAAGATGTCTGATAGAAATTGAAAAGACATTCCTGCTGGTTTTGTTTGTCAATCCAGTGAAGATAACTGCTAAAATCATGGCGACGAACGCGAGGATGGCTGTTTCCTTGGTCGCCTGCATTAGGCCAAGAAACAGACCCGTTAATAAAAGCCATGTGGATTTATTATCCAGCAAATAGCGAAATCCGGAAACCAAAGCGCCACAGGTAAAACACACTAATAACATTTCCTGAATGTAATAGCGACTGTAGAATACCATTGCCGGTGAAATGGCAGCAAACAGCGCAGCAAAGATCGAGGCTGATTTTCCAATTGAATTTTTTATCAGCCACAATAAAAAGATCGATAGCAAACCGAAAAAAACCGGCACGATTCGTAAGGTGGACTCATTAATTTCTGTTAATGAATGGGCCGAACTTAGCCAGGCAGGAAGCAGGGTGAAATAGTTGAGCGTGGGTCCGTGATATTCATAAGGGTCATAGTTATAGACGCCCTCTTGCAGCAATAAACCGAATTTGATGGCGTGAACTGCTTCGTCGGTGTGCATGGGACGCTGCGTCAAATGGGGGAGACGCAGCGCTAATGCTAATAAAATAACCATAACAAAAAGACAAATAAATTTATTTCGCTGTGGCACTAATGGGTGTACCGTAGACTTCGACTTCAACATAATGATTCAGGTCATTGTTGTTATTCCCATTGCTATACAAGCGGACATATCGCGCCTGCACACCTTTGGCATCAATTAATTTTCCCTCTGCAGTTTCCACATAATGCAGATCTTTGCCTACGCCCAAGCCAGCGCTATTGTCAACATCATTGTTAAAAAGAGTCGTCACCTCTTTCACAAAATCTGGATCATTGGCGGTTTGTATGATCACGTCAAAATAAATGCGTGGTTGTTTGTGGAAATGCCAGACAACGATAGCGTAAATATTATATTTGCTTCTCAGATCAATAGTGACATGCTGCAGAAAGGGACCGAGTTCAACATAACTACCATCGGACGCTTCGCGATCATCATCTGTGATCAATTCGATTTCACCAATGATCGGTTCTTCATCAGTGCTGGCAATTGGCTTGCCCAGTGCGACATTTTTTGTTCCTTCAGGCGCCAGAAATGGTGGACGAGCTTTGCCCAGTGGCTTCTCTAAATTGGGCACTTTCAAATTTTGTGGTGTGCCGACAAACATCGGTTTGGGCAATTTAATCGGCAAGGGCACCATTTTTCCAGCTTTTGGCTGAGCACACAGCGGAAAGGCAACGCTGATTATCAAGGTTGCCACAATTAGTATTTTCAAGATAGTGGTTTTCTCATTCATTTTATTGACTCCTTCAAATAACTACGGGCTAAATATGGTAATTATACTTTTTCAGGTACAACAAATGGCTTTCGGTAAACTCTGGTCAACAATTCATTGGCCCAGCGCGAAAGGCTGTAAGGATCGTATTGGAAAAATTTTTCTTTATCAGCATCAAACTCCAGCCAGGGACCCAAAGTTGCTTTTTCGACATTCAGATCGATCCAATTTTCAAACAGGTGACTGGTAAATCTTTCTAAAGATTCTTTGGCGGGCGCAACAGATTTTATTGCTTCTTGAATTTCTGCTACTGCTGTTTTCTGTCCCAGCCGAAAAGGAATATTGCCCAAATGGCAAAGCGCCGAGGATAGATGTCCTTCAATTATATCAGCATTCAAATCACTGACTTTTCGGCTGCGAACAGCTTTGATGAAGTTGGCATGATGATTTTTTCCGCCTTCACTGCTGAATTGTTTGATGCGATTATCTTGATTATCATAAATCCAGCCGCCGCCGCTACCACCAGCAAAGTAACCATCCTCGCATTTGACAACAATGCCGATGCGGACGCCTTTATAATTACTCATGGCTGTATCGCCCTTTTTGCGCGGCAGTCCCTGAACTTCGAAAATCAGCGGCGGTGAATCTTTGTATTCAAAAATAGAAACATGTGTATTAGCAGTCTCACCATCATCTACGTAGCCAAATCGACCGCCAAAACAGGTGATTCGGCTGGGGAGTTTCTGTCCTAACACCCACCGGCACATATCAATCTCATGTACGCCCTGGTTCCCGATATCGCCGTTGCCAGTATCCCAATCCCAATGCCAATCGTAATGAACCCGACTGCGCATCAATGGTTTTAAGGGTGCAGGCCCCGTCCACAAATCATAGTTGATTGAGCTAGGAATAGGTTGAGGGCCGGCAACTTTTCCAATACTGTCGCGGCGTTTGTAACACAGACCATAAACGGCGCGGATCTTGCCCAGCTTCCCTTGCTGGAGGTAGGCAAATACTTCCTGCAAAGCTTCATCAGAACGAGATTGTGTGCCGGCCTGGACGATACGTTTATATTTCCTAGCCGCTTCGACCAGTTTGCGTCCTTCCCAAATGTTATGAGAAACAGGTTTTTCGACATAAACATCTTTTCCAGCTTGACAGGCCCAAATGGCCATCAACGAATGCCAATGGTTGGGCGAGGCAATGACGACTGCATCGATGCTTTTGTCATGCATCAGATCGCGATAGTCGAGGTAGACTTTAACTTTTTCATTTCGTTCCTGAAACTTCGCAGCTTCGCGGTCAAGCAATTCTTGGTCTGGATCGCAAATCGCTGCCACGGTGACGCCCGGAAGTTCGTGGAATAATTCAATGTGTTGCGCACCTTTGCTTCGAATTCCAGCAACGGCAACCCGAACGTTATCATTGGCACCCAAAATGCGAGCGAATGGTTTGCTCCGGGAAAAAGCAGCAGTGGCTGCTAAAACAGTCCCGCTGGCGATAGATGATTTTATAAAATCTCGTCTGGTAAATACCTTCATTTATATTCTACCTTTTTAGCATCAAATAATTCTTCTCAATCCTTCAACATATCTATTCATTACTTCTAAGCAATAAGTGCACTGCTGCAATGAAGTTTATGTTGTGCCGCGGTCCAATAATTTTTTGGCTTTGAGCATGCTACAATTTTTTAATTTTCAAATTGCGAAACCACAACGGATTCCCGTGGTCCTGAAGACCGATGTTGCCTTCGCGCGGCATGTCTTTGTAGGCATATTTGAATTTGTTTTTTGTGCCATCCGGATTTTTGTGGGGCTCAGTCCACAAATTTAAGTCCATATCGATGATTTGTTCACCGTTTAAAACCACGTAAATTTTATTTGCTTGGCAAGTAATGGTGTAATGGTTCCACAGACCGGCTTTTTTGGCTACGTTTTTGCTCGGTGCCAGGCAATCATAGATCGCGCCGCACATACCGTATTTGGCACCGTCAGTTGTCTCGTGAATTTGCACTTCAATAGCAGTATTGACGACATCATTCAAATCACCAGCTCTGAAAAATACTCCGCTATTAGCGCCCGGAGAAACCATGTACTCTAGATCGAGAATAAAATCGCCGTAACGTTCATTGGTCCAAATATAGCTGCCGCCATGCCAGGTGAGGACGTCGTTGTCCATTGTCCATGAGCCTGGTTTATATTGGCAGTTGGACAGATCATCAGCCAATAGATTCTGCCAACCTGAAGGATTTAATTGACCAGCGACTTTGTTGAAATAGGCGACGCACTGGCGAATTTCGGGAATGGAATTGAGCCAATTATATTCATACTCAATGGAAAAAACACCTTTAAAATTCTGGGAATGTAGTTCATTGAGAATTTCATTCATGTTGGCTTTGCCGGTTCCCCAGACAACGTCATGAGCATCACGCACGCCAAATTCATTCAGGTCTTTTAAATGGAAACTAATGATTCTTCCATCGAGCATTTTTATCGCTTCCAGCGGATTGATTCCCGAACGCAGCCAATGGCCGGTATCTGCGCATGAACCGATGAGCTTGCTTCTTCCCTCTATGGCTTTGAGCACGGTTTCAGGATTCCAATAATGAGAAGGCTTGGGATGATTATGAATGGCGACTTTGATCTGATATTCTTGGCACAGTTTATCAACTAAATCAAAGGCATCATCAGGGGGTTCGGAAACAATCGTCTCAATACCCATTTCTTTGGCAAAATCAAAAACCTTGCGGCACTCAGCCTCATTATTAGGCAGATCGACCACACCATAATTGACCAATTTGATTCCGGTCTCTTTTAATTTTTGATTGACTTCTTGCTTTAGCTCAGCGGACAGGTTATGATCAAATTTTGCTTCAGGCTTTTCCGGACTGAAACGTTGTCCCGGATAGGCTTCAATCCAGTCTAATCCTAATGAATCGATCTTGTCAATCGCTTCCATAAATGTAAAGCGGTTAAAGGTATAGGCTTGAGATCCCAGCCGCCAACCGTCATAAACATCGGTTGCCGGGTGAAAAGCAGTGGGCAACATCTCTTCGCCAGCACATAATTGAGGGCAAAAACAAAACGTCATCAAGCCGAACCATAAGATTAAAGCAGAAAAAAGAACGAGAACATTAAAATCCTTTTTTTCCATAGTCTGTTTCCTTTGGTTTTCGATTTATGAGTTGAAAAGCACTGAATTATTAAAACCATGAATAACGAAATTTATTTACTTGCCTATTCTTTATCTAAGAGTGGTCAATAAATTTTATAGCGTCCAGCCGTCACGATATTTAAAATGAAGCAGTTCATTGGCTTCTTTTAAATTGGTAATTTCCATTTTTTCGGCGTCCCATTCCAGAGTAGTATTTTTTTCCTGCAACAGAGTGGCGATGTTGCCTAACAGCATCATCTCGGTCAGCGGACCTGAATAACTAAAATCAGTCGTGGATTTTGTCCCGGCTTTGCAGGCTTGAATCCATTCTTCGGCAATTCCTGGCGAACGCGGAATAGTTTTTTCAGGGCGCTTATATTCTTTCATCTTGGTTTCCGGGATAAGTCGAGGTCCTTTGCCGTAGGTGTTGTGCATGAGAATTCCCTTATCACCGATATAGAGCACGCCACCACCGCCATCGCCAAGACGTCTTCCTGCCTCAAGAATTTCTGGTCGTGCTGGCGTCAAGCCGCCATCATACCAGGTCAGCTTGACCGGCGGCCTAGCACCTCGGGCTGGGAAGGTGTAATGAACGATGGAGGCGACTGGATACGAGCCGGCGACGAGTTCTGTTGAGCTGGCTTGAATAGTTTTCGGCGCCCCAAGATTCAGCGCCCAATAGGGATGATCTAAGATATGAGCGCCCATATCGCCGACTGCACCGGTGCCAAAATCAATCCAGCCGCGCCAAGCAAATGGTGCATAAGCTGGATGGTAATTCCGCCAGGGAGCTGGACCGAGCCAAATATCCCAGTCCAGTGATGGCGGCACCGAAGGGATTTCTTTCGGCGCTTCAATCCCCTGCGGCCAAATCGGTCGGTTGGTCCAGGCGTGCACTTCACTGACATTGCCGATGGCGCCGTCGGCAATCCACTCGTTTATTAATCTGGCTTCTTCACTGGCGTGTCCCTGGTTTCCCATTTGAGTGGTAACGTTCATTTCCTTGGCCGTCTTTGCTAACAAGCGCGCTTCATAAACGGTGTGGGTGAGCGGTTTTTGGCAAAAAACATGCTTGCCCATATTCATCGCCATCATGGCTATTACCGCGTGGTTGTGATCTGGAACGCTGATAGTGATAGCGTCAACAGCTTTCTCCTTCTCCAGCAATTTTCGGAAATCTCTATATTTTGTCGCTTTTTCAAACATGGGCAATAGCTGCGGATATTCTTTGGCATTATCTTTAGCATGTTCAGCAAACTTAGCCATTTGTGTATCATCCACATCGCACAGGGCTACAATATTTTCCGTGCTGACACTGGTAGTGTCGGATTGACCTTTGCCGCCCACGCCAATGCAGGCAATGTTCAACTTATCGCTGGGCGGAACAAAACCGCGACCGCCAATGACATGTCGGGGGACAATCATAAAACCAGCTGCTGTTACGGAAGCTGCACCTAAAAAATTTCGTCGCGTTATTTTTGCTGCGGAAGATACTTTTCGATCATTTTGTTCATTCATTTTTCATGCCTTTACATTTACTAAGTTGACTATTTTTTTTTATAAATTGCCGACAAGATAACAAAATTAAGTTTTATTTGCAAGAGCTAAAATCAAGAATTTACATTTTTATACGGCCTACTTAGCCATTTCCTCAAGATAGCGGCGAGCATCTTCCATCACCTCTTTGTTAGTAGTCGATTTGATGACTTTTAATAAAACCTCTTTTGTCTCAGCCGGAAAATTGCCTCGAGTCCGTCCTGCAATTCTTATCAACGCTACTTCAGCTTCTTCTTTTAACGTCGCATCAGACAAATAAGCTGCGGTTAACTTGAGTGCTTCGGGCGTGCGCACATTAGATAGACCGGATAAGACCATTTTTTTCTCATTGGCATGTTGAGCGAGCTCCATTGCCTTCAGGTACAATTGAATCGTCTGGCTGTCGTTGCGGTCGCTTTCCAGACCTATGAGTCGAATGTAACCACGCAAAGCTAGTGTTTGATGGATTTCATTTTTTGAATTGTTGATGACGCTTAATAGATCATTAAGCGGCGCCGAAGTCGGCCAATCGGAAAGCGCCTGAATAGCAGCTTTTTGAATATTTTCATTTTTATCGCTTAATGAGGCTCTTAAGATCGGTAAGGCATTGCTGTCACCAATGTTGCCCAGAACGCGCAGCAGCGAGCATCGCGCTTCCTCGTCTTTTACTGCCGGAAGTTTTTTCAGCACTTCGGCTGCTTGTTCAGATTGATGGTCGATCTTGTGGGCAACAGCAATCACAGCATTTTCAGCTCGTCTTCTTTCAAGCGGGGACTGGACGTTAATTAACAGATCGACTAATTTATCCAAATAATCAGGCGATGCCAGTAATTCCAGTGCTTTGATGGATTGGTTTCTGATTTCAGGATTAGCACTGGTTGCGGTTTGAAGCAACATGTCCGTTGCAGAGGTATTATTTCTGGAGCCGATGCTGGCAATCAATTCAGCTTGAATATCCGGCTCGGCGGTTGGGAGCAAAGCAAGTATGGTTTCGTCGACCTTGGCGCCGCTCAACAGGGCAAGCGTCTCTCGCGCTGACTCTTTTTCAATGGCTTCACCTCTGGCAGCGGCTGTGGCTAATAGCAGCACATCTTGTTCGTTGCCGAGCGTCGTCAGCGCTGTATAGGCAGCGATGCGAACATGGACATCTTCATCGCCGGTCGCTTTGATAACCTGATCGTGAACAGAAAAATCTTTTCGGTCTTGCAGGGCAGTTAACAATTGAACTTTGCCAGTGACATCAAGCGTTGGCAAATAAGCGGCAATATCCTGCACTGATAAATGAGCTGGCAGGTCCCGCACCAGCATGATGGCAGTTGCCTTGAGCGGCTCATCTTTTTTTGCCAGCATTTGTTGGATCAGTTTGCCGGCATTCTCACCAGACACAGCGACTAATCCGTGCAGCGCAGCAGAGCGAATGGGCAGTGCATATTTGTCGCCCAGCAGCGTTTGATAAATAGAGGTCGCTTGGGCAACCGCGCCAGCATTCGCTTGTGCATCGGCGCATTTTAAATAGGAATTTAGCACAGCAAGTTGAACTTCTTCCCTGGTTCGGTCAACGGCTTCGGCTAAAATTTCCATAGAATTATTGTCGGCAATTTTGCCCAGCGCTGCCGCAGCACTAATGGCGGTTGTTTTATCAGCATCGTAAAGCAATTTGCCAAAAGCTGCTACTGACTCGCTATCTTTTCTTTCCCCCAGCGTATTGATGATGCCAATTCTGATTTTGCCTCTGGCTTTGCTCATGGTAGTTCTGAGCACTTCATTGACTCTTTTTCCAGGAATTCTTTCCAGAGCATAACGTGCTATGTCAGAGGTTTTCTCATCTTTTAATAATGGCTCTAAAGTTGGGATTGTTTTTTCTGTTCCGATAAGGCTGAGTTGCTGGCAGATGAACTGTTTGCCAGCAAAGGTTGCCTCAGCGCCAAGCATATTCAGCATGCAGGTTTCGAGAACCTGTTTGTCTGCAGGCGAGTCAATGGAATTGCGGATGAGCTCGGCAAATTGTGTCAGCGGCTCACGGCTTTGCCCATAGTCATAATTTTTGATGACGCTGAGCAGATTTTCTGCTTGGATTTTGACATCAGCCGAAACATAGCTGAAAAGAAAAAGCACGGCAACACAAACGGTCGATCCGAATCGAGAATAGCTTTTTTTAAGGTTCATGGTGAACTCCCTAAGATTAAACAAAAAGATAAAAAATTTATTTTATGTTTTTTTAATTTTCTGAAAAATTATAAAGCCCACGGCTGTCTCATTGGCCGCGATAACATTTTATTGGCAACAACATCATTAGTGATTTGCTCTTTTTGTGGGTCCCAGATCAGCTTTTTCTCAGTCACCATAGCAATGTTGAGCAGATGACAGATCGTAGCAGTTCGATGCCCGATCTCAGCGCTAGCAAACGGTGCTATTCTGCTTTTGACCGCATCAATAAAATTTTGATGATGAGATCGCGTCCTTCCGAGATGAACGTTGTTAGGTCCCGGTTTCAACCGCAGCAAAGAGGTGGGGCTGGCTTCCAATCTGCCGCCATGAATGTGAATAAAAATCCAGCCGTCTGAGCCGACCAACTTCAGACCGCGCTGTCCTTTGCTGCTGCCGATTAGTTCAACGCCATTGCCATAGCGGCAGGAAAAGCTGTAGTCGATAAAAACATCCCACAGCTCATTGTGCAGCGCAGTTCCAGTGGCGACAATTTCTACCGGGCCCGAGTTATCGCTGCCATTTGCCAATTGAGCCAGATCGATAATGTGAGCCCCACGGTCAGTCATTTCGCCACCGCCGTATTGCAAAATGAACCGCCACCAGAAGTGACAGCGCATTTTCGTGTAATCTGCCCACGGCGTCGGACCCACCCACATATCATAATCCAGGCTTGGTGGGACTGGCATTTTTGGCTTGGGCGTCTGGTCGGATTTTAAAAAACTATGATGCTCTTCATCATTGGGCATATTGATGTAAATTTTTTCCAGTTTGCCGATATAGCCGCTGCGCACCAATTCGCAAGCCAAGCGGATGCTATGATTGGAGCGTTCGTGACTGCCCGTCTGCAAAATTCGACCATAACGTCTGACCGCTTCACAAACAGCACGACCTTCAGTGATAGTGTTCGTCAGCGGCTTTTCACAATAAATATCTTTGCCAGCTTTGGCAGCAGCAATTGAAATAAGTCCATGCCAATGGTCAGGTGTGCACACGGTTACAGCGTCGATATCTTGCCGCGCTAACAAATCGCGAAAATCTGAATAAGTCTCACAACCGCTAAATTTCCCCGATCGATTTCCCTGCGCGTAATATCGTTCGACCTGATGCTTGGCTTGCTCCAGTCCCAGCACTGCGCCATCACGATAAGTATTACTTCCTTTATCAACATCGCACAGCGCCACTATCTGGATCTCTTTTTTATTCATAAAACTGAGCATATTATGCGTGCCCTGACCGCCCAGACCGATGCAACCCATAACAATGCGGTCGCTGGGCGGGATGTCGCCGTTGCGACCGAGTGCTGAAGCAGGG
>CAZNDR010000025.1:0-13993 GCA_964571835.1 uncultured Cytophagia bacterium
CATCAATAAGCATTGTGCCTAAAAATCTGAAATGAAAATTATTAATTGGCAATAACAATTTATTTAAATGGGGTGCATCGCCTTTTTGAGCTGCCCGGCGAAACATAAAGGCATCGTGCTCCTTTTGGCAGATTTGCCTGTCGGCGAACGCCAAGTCACCAAGTCTCATTAAAAAACAATTGCTTTTTTTTTGGTGCCCTAGTGGCGGAACAGTTACCAAAATTTTTGATCATGCCAAAAAGCACTAACTATTTTTGGGATGGAGAGGGCAAAATAAGTTCGCATGATCGCTTGCGGCGCTATTTAGAATATGCTTCTTTCGCTTGGCATTGGTAGCTTTAGAATTTGACAATGGCACTTCACCTGGCTAAACAATGCTATTGTTGCTATTAAAAAGAGCAACTGGAGATGATTATGATTTTATTATTATCGACGAGCGTGTTCTCATTTTTCGCCTCGCTCGTGCTCACTATGTTAGTAAGAAAATTTGCCATCAAAAAACATATATGTTCGAAAAAAAATCACCGATCAATTCATAAAAATGCTACGCCGCTATTAGGCGGGGTAGCCATTTTTGGCGGCGTTATGATTAGCATGTACATTATTTTTATGTTCGGTGGTGAGAATTTATCCCGGCTGCTCAGAGAGATGGCGGTCTTTTTAATGGGTGGCTTTTTAATATTGCTGATTGGTATTTATGATGATATCAAAGGCGCTAATTGGTATGAGAAATTTGCCGTTCAGTTTTTAGCCGGAACCATTGTGGTGTTGTTTGGCTATAAAATTTCAGCCATTGTCAGCCCGTTTGGCGGCTCGATCGCGCTGGGAATTTTTAGTGTGCCGGCAACATTATTATGGATTGTCTTTATCTCCAATTCTTTAAATTTGATCGATGGGTTGGATGGATTAGCTGCCGGTATCGGTTTTATCGCTGCCTGCCTGATGGTATTTATTTCCTTGTGGTTTGGCAATCTGGCCTCAGCGTTTCCCGCCGCCATTCTGGCCGCCGCGCTGGCGGCATTTTTGATTTACAATTATAATCCAGCAAAAATATTTTTGGGAGATTCGGGCAGTTTGTTTTTGGGTTTTATGTTAGCTTGTTTTTCCATCAATGGCACATTTCGCAATTCCACAGGCGTTGCCATGCTCATTCCGATTATTGTCTTGGGCATTCCCATCGTTGACACGTTGCTGGCGTTCATTCGCCGGTTGCGCAAGGGCGTCCATCCCTTTGTGGCGGATAAGGAACATATCCATCATCGCTTGCTGAGTTTGGGTTTGACGCATCGGCAGGCGGTGTTGTCCATTCATACGGTGAGCCTTTTGTGGGGCAGTTTTGCCACGGTTATTCTCATCTCTAAAAATCCCTATCGTCTGCTGTTGCTGGTTTTGATTTTTGGTTCGATGGTTTGGGGAATCATCAAAATGGGATTTTGGCAATACTTTTTGATTCGGAATAAAACAGGTGATGAATAAAGCGAGCGGCTGATTTCCTAATGAAAATTAAAGCTTGATCTGTGAAACTCGATGGGGATCAAGCTAAGAATAAAGCTAATATTAGTAAACATGGAATAGATTTTAATGAAGCAAAAACAGCATTTGATGAGGTATTGGCTTTAATAATTGAAGATCGCTTTCATGTAAATTTGGAACAACGAGAAATTATTGTCGGTCAATCATCAAATAATCGTTTATTGTAAGTTGTTTTTGTTGAGAGAAAAAATCGAATTAGAATAATTAGCGCATGACTATGAACGTCAGGCGAAAGGATGTTATGAGCAAGGACATTTTAGCATCTACTAATCAAGTAGGACAGCCAGATGAAGAAATGCCCGAATTACAAAAGCAAGATTTTATCAAGGCAAAGCCGAATCGTTTTATAAAAGAGTGTTCCAGTTGGATAAAGATTTATCCGCATATTATAAAACGTCCAAGGAAATCAATGATGCCTTAAGATTGATTATCCAATTGAATAACATAGTTACCCCGCGTTGATTTAAGGAGATATTGAAAACGATGTGGCAGTTCATCGCTTTGTTTTGGGATAAATCAATGGGACTTTATCAGGCATATGATGGCGATAAAAAGAATTTTTGCAATAGCTTTATTTATTCTATTTTTACCTTACGAAGTCTTTTGTGCCGAATATTTTAAAATCATACAATCCGACCAATCACGCATCGTTATCGAAATACCCCCAATCGAATTCAGCTTTGAAGAAATAGATATTGGCGGCTCACGTTTTCACACCGTTCGAAACCATAACGATTTGCCTTTCATCAACCAACCAGGTTATCCCCGGGTACCAATAATAAGTGTGCCCATTGGCATTCCCTTTTTAAGCCAATTAGAAGTTCGTGTGCTTGAATCTCAGTTCACTGACAGATCGGAAATAGTACTGGAGCCGGCGCCGGCTATTTCGGTTGAAAAACAAGGTGAAGCAAGAGAATTAAGAGAAGTGAATGAAATTATTTATTCAACGAATGCTTTTTTTCCAGAGTCTCCTGCAGAAATTTCCCAAAGACAAATTTTTCGCTTTCGCCAAATCGCTGTGGTTAACCTGTTTCCCATTCAGCATAATCCTCGTTTAAAAATTGTCAGGTTATATACCAAGTTAAAAGTAGAAATTCTTTTTCATTCCAATCGAGACAACGAAGGGATTAGTTCGGCTAAATCTAATGATGATCCTTTTGACAAAAACTATCAAAAGTTGGTGGTGAATTATCCGGTTGCCAGGAATTGGACAAAGCCAGAAAGTAAAAATACCCTGCTTCGACAAAAAGTGGACTGGTACAATCCCGACTATAATTATTACAAACTGCTCATTTGCCGGGATGGACTGTATCGGTTGACTTATGACGACCTGCAAAACGTGAGAATACCCTTGCCGTTGCTCGATCCCCACACCATCAAGATTTTTAATCGAGGGCAGGAGATTCCGGTGCGGGTTGCTGGGGAAGAAAACGGCATTTTTGAAAGTGGTGATTTTGTGGAATTTTACGGGCAACGCCAATATGGGGAGTCAGCCTTTTATGATGATTATGCTGACACCAATGTTTATTGGCTCACTTTTGGCGGCGACAAGGGAAAACGGCTGCAGAAAAAAGAAAGTGCAGAGGGCAATTTCCCAGAGCTGACGCAGTTTCGGCAAAAAATCCATCTGGAACAGGATGAAAGCTATTACAGTGGAGATAACTCTGCGGATATTATCGATACCGAACCTGTTGCCGGCGAAGGCTGGATCTGGCAAGAATTTTTTGAGGAGGAAGAAAAAAAAATTTGGATGCACTTGGAAAATGTGGCTAGCGAAAACACCAGCTTGTGCACGCTCTCAGTCTTTCTGCGCGGCATAACGCTGGATGCAGTAAAACCAGATCACGACGCGCAAATAAAAATTAATAATATCCTCATCGGCGATGCTAAATTTGATAATCTGGAAAATTACCTTTATACTACGGCCTTTCCCTGTTCAGTTTTAAAAAATGGTGAGAATTTCTTAACCATAACTTCTGTCGCCACAGAGGCGGAGATAAACAAATTCTATTTTGATTGGCTGGAATTGAGTTACCCGGCCTCTTTTGTCTCGATCAATGAAAAGATAGAATTTTCGGCGCCGCAGAGTTCGTCGGCAAAAATATCGCTGTGGAATGTGAAATCTGATTCTTTCAGTATTGTCAATTTGAGTCAAAATTATTTTATCACCAATTTTAGCTTAAAGAAGGAGCAGCAATATATTTTGAAATTATTGTCTGCTGGCTTCGATGATGGGAATGATGCCAGGATTGAAATCAATAACCAGCGCATTATTGATGGCGGAATAAGAGGGCACAATATTGTGGTCTTTGATACGACCACCGGACAGGTCGGCGAGCTGGGATTTTTTGACACGCTGGACAAAACAGAAAATGCCGATAGCCTGGCAGCGTTTGTTGCGCGAGTGCCAGCGGGTAAATTGGTACTGGTAGCGATTCGCGATGAGGGGAGCTACCGCATGACCGAAAATGCCCATCGGGCTCTGGAATCAGTAGGCAGCGGACTGACACGCCAAGTCAGCTTTCGCGATGCTTATGTTTTGTTAGGCAGAAAAGGCGCCGCCCCCGGATCAGTGCCTGAACTACTGGTCAAAGCGGGACAGGGACAGGCAATTTTGGTCGACACGCTTTATGCAACAGGTGCCACAGGAAAACATCTTGAGTTTCAAGATGATTTTGCCGCTGGTGATAAAATAGTTATAACCGGAACCGACTCTCTGAAAAAACCTGAAGCTTTTGTTTTGGATGACTTTCAAAATCTAAAAAGCACCGAGAATGGCGCTGATTATATTTTTATCACTCATAGGAAATTTCAGCAAATCGCTGATAAATTTTCCGCCTTTTGGGAAGCCCGAAATTTGCGTACCAAAGTGGTCGACATCGAAGAGGTGTACGATGAATTTAATTACGGCATCAAACATGCCCGCGCAGTAAAAGATTTTTTAGCCTACGCCTTTGAAAGCTGGCAAAAGCCAGCGCCAGTTTACGTTTTACTGATTGGCGATGCTAGTTGGGACCCAAAGAAAAACGCCCGCTCAAGTCTAAAGACAGACTATATCCCGGTTTGGGGCAATCCGGTTACTGATAATTGGTTTGTCTGTTTTGATGGTGAAGACGACATCCTGCCGGAAATGTTCATTGGTAGGCTGGCGATAGAAACAGCCGACGAAGGCGAGACGGTTTTTCGGAAAGTTGAGAACTATTCGGCTTTGCCATCGGAAGATTGGAAAAAACACCTGCTTTTTATCAATGGCGGTACCAATGATTCAGAGCAGGTGACGTTTGGCAGTCAAACTCAAAATATCATTGCCGATTTTGTTTATCCGCCGCCGGCAAGCTGCGTTGGTCACGTGCTCTCCAAAGAATTAGATGGTTTGTACGAGGGGGAAAAGAGAGATGAAATCTTAAACGAAATTAATCAAGGCAGGCTGTGGGTTAATTTTATTGGTCATGGCGGCAGTGGAACCTGGGATCTGATGTTTCATGACGAACAAATTTTTCAATTGACCAATAGGGAGCGCTTGCCCTATATTACCAGCTTCACCTGTCATACCGGGCGTTTTGCTAATCCGGAAATAACAAATTTCGGCGAGAAGTTTGTCTTTTACAGTGAGGCTGGTGCTATCGGTTTTACTGGTACCTCCGGCTGGGGTTTTATTTACGAGGATGAAGTTTTCGCCGATAAGCTGTTTGAAACGGTGTTCCGTGATACAGTGCGGCAGATGGGTGCCGCTTTGGCACTGGCAAAGCTGAAATTTTGGGCTGCCATGTACCCCAGTGTCCGCACCAAAAGCGTCATTTATCAATATTCGCTACTGGGCGATCCGGCAGTAGAATTGACTTTGCCTAAAATTCCTGATCTGGTGATAAACGATCAAAATATACATTGGTCGCCAATTTCACCGGTGGAACAAGATTCGATAGTTGAGATCAGGGTCAAAATAGAGAATTATGGATTGCAGACAGCAGACAGCGTTCAATTGAAAATAACTGACAACTATGAGACGAGCGGTTCGGCCACAGTTTTTGACCAAAAAATAAGACCAATTGGCTATCGCGACTCTCTGGAATTTGCTTTAAAAATTAGTAATCAGCCGGGTGAACATGTTCTGCAATTTATGGTCGATCCGGAAGACAACATTGGCGAAGTTGATGAAACAAATAATCAGGCCGGAGTAGCTTTGTCGGTGGGTTCGTCTCGAATTACGATTTCCAAACCGCAGCCAAATCAGGTAGTGAATGAGACAGCTCCACTGCTGCAAGTCAATAATCCATTTGGGGCTTCAAGCAGCGGTTCATATTTTTTTGAGCTGGACACTGCCGCGGATTTTGCCGGTGACGGTCTAATTCAGTCTGGTCTGGTGGCTGAGGGGCGAATCGTTACCCGCTGGCAAGCTCCAGCACTTGAAAAAAATAAAATTTATTACTGGCGCTGTCGCCGGCTCGAAGAAAATCTTGAGAGCGCCTGGATTAATGCACATTTTATGGTGGGTGATGAATTCGGTTGGCAGCAGCAATCACCTCTGCAGTTCAAGGTGAATGAATGCGTGGGGACAGAAATAGCGAATTCTGGCGTTCAATTAGTTGGGCAAAAAATTCTCTTTCATGTCGAATCGTCAGGATGGGATGATTTGAATTACGCCTTGATCTTCATAAATGGCACGCCAGCCGCGGCAGCGACCAGGGGACATAATATCGTCGTCTGCGATGCTTACGGGCAGTTGCTGCAATTTCAGAATTTTGATACGCACGACAGCCCGCAGGACGTGGCTGATATGGTTTATTTTCTCGACCAGATTCCCAACGGTTATTTTGTACTGGCCGGCATCATGGATTCTGGCGTACAGGCGATGTCCGAGGAAGGATATTTGGCGTTGGAATCAATCGGCAGTAAATTGTGCCGTGACGTGACGTTCCGAGATGCGTGGGCTATTATTGGGAAAAAAGGTGCAATGCCGGGCAGTGTGCCGGAAAAGTTAGTGCGCCGTTTTAACGGGGTAGCGATCGTCGATGACACACTGAAGCTTTTTCAGCCGGCTGGAAATATGCTGACGCCGCCAATTGGTCCTGCCAACGGCTGGAAAAATTTGTCCTGGCAAGCCGATTCTGTTTCAGCGAACAGTGAAATTAATGTTGATGTTTTCGCTTTAAATAAAAATTCGTTCACTTGGGATACGCTGTTTACCGGCTTGCATAATCAAACTGGTGAAATGCTGTCTTCGATAAGGGCAACCGATTATCCGTACCTCAAACTGAAGGCAAATTTTTCCAGCAGCTCTAAATTTTGCTCGCCGATTTTAAAGAAGTGGTTGATCAACTTTGAGCCAGTCGCTGATTTAGCCATCGACAATCAAACGGTAACTTTTTTTGCTGACACCCTGCTTGAAGGAGCCACGCTGAAAATAACCGCTGATATTTACAATGTCGGCTATGTGACAGAAGACAGCGTAAAGGTCGCGCTATCTTTCAAAAACCGCTATGACAAGAGAATAAAAATAAGTGAGACCTGGCTGGATAAAATTCAGCCTAATAGCTCTCAAGCGTATGCGGCAAATTGGAATTTTGCTGGTCAAATTGGGGTGAACCAGGTGTTTTTGATGCTTGATCCCGAGGCAACAATAAATGAATTGAGCGAAAATAATAATCAGGTGATTAAAAATATTGTCGTGTTGCCGGACACCATTCAACCGGTGATTGATGTGACCTACGATGATAAGGTTATCCTTCAACAGGATTTCGTGGCGCCTGACCCGCTTATCTTAATAAGCGTTTATGACAACAGCCCAGCCAATCTACAAAATGACACGCTGGCCATCCGCTTGCGGCTCGATGGCAAACAGATAAATTATTGGAATAATGAGCAGACCATCACTTTGCTGCCAGTCGATCAAGCGACTGACACTACGTTGCGCGCCAAAGCACGCTTCACGCCTCATCTGACCGATGGTGATCATTGGCTGGAAATATTCGCCAAAGACGTCGGAAATAATTATTCATATCGACGAGATGATTTTAAAGTAACCAGCGAATTAAAGATTTTTGATGTTTTTAATTTTCCCAATCCGTTCACAGAAAATACCAATTTTACTTTTTATCTCACGAGGCCAGCCGATAAAATCACCGTTAAAATTTTTACTACTGCTGGCAGGTTGATTCAAAAAATTGAGCAGCTCGAGAATGGGGCTGGCTATCAACAAATATTTTGGGATGGCAGAGATAGGGATGGTGATGTTTTGGCTAATGGCGTTTATCTTTATAAAATAATTGTAACCGCCAATGGTGAGCAGAGAGAAAAAATTGAAAAATTGGTGATAATGAAATGAAGTTTAAATGCTTTATTATTAAGAGTAGCAATTAAAGTTCAATGGGACTTTTTGCCGACATTACGCCATTTGCGTGGTTCAAAGTTCAGCGTTTTTGGTTCGCGGATTATTCCTCGGTGTCTGAAAAACATTGAACTTAACACAGGGAAACTGAAAAAACGCTTTAACATAACGAGAGACCTGATTAATAATAAAATTTATTTTTCCCTCGAATAAATTTCCATTTCAATTCTTCGGTTAAGTATTCTTCCGGTAGGTGAATTATTGTCTCCCAAAATAATTGTTGAGCCACTTCTCTTCTCGATTGCCAAAGGTTTTTCTTCGCCAAAGCCAAGCGGCATATCTAACCGTTTAAGAATTTCTTCTTTTTCGCTAGGCTTGTTATTGTCCAGATACGCTTTGAATTCATTCATAAATCGTTCGACTCGCTGCTGGGATAAATTTTTATTGATCCAGTCTGGGCCAACGGCGCAGGCATGTCCAGAGAAGCGAAATCGTTTTTGTGGCTTAGCCAAATTGTGGTCGATTTGAGCCAGCATCATCTGCCACAAAAATGATTGGGAGGCGTTGGTTTTGGCAAACTGCATGGGCAGCACAATTTTATGAGATAAGAAGACAATTTTCTTGGTCAGAAAACAATTTTTTTCATAGGTGCGGAAATTGCGTCCCAAGCTGTCAGTCAGTGAAAAGTAGTAATTAATACTTTTGTTGGCGTAAGCAGCAGAGTCGTTCAAATTTGGTGACCAATTATTGAACTGGTCGATAGTCAACTTATTTTTTAAATCGTCGACAGAAGCACTATCCTGAAATTGATTTCTGTAGCAATAATATTGTGCTGAAATAGAGGCCAAGGCGTGTCTTAATTTTAGATGAAAGCAAACCGCCTGAGAGGTATCTTCGTCATCAATTTTGCGGAGTGGATGAAAAAGCACTTTCTCATAGGCTGAATCTGTAGAGATGGTCACATTGCGCCGCTCTTCAAACACCCAGACAGCATCTTGAGGATTTTGGGGAATAGCGCGTTTTTGCCAAGCTTCTCCGGCTAAAGTGGCAATTTGATTTGGATTGACGTTAAGTCTGATCAACGTATCTTTTATTGCTTGGGCTCGCTGCGTCGCCAGGTCCATCTTTATTTCATCTGAATTGGGATCGATAAAGCCCCGTACAGCTATGGTCATCTCTGGATTTTGTTTTAGTCTTATCGCCAGCGCACGGAGGGTTGGTTGTATTTCCGTTGAAAACAAATAATCAGGTTTGACGTTTGAGCTATGGGGATCAAAACAAACTTCTGTAACCAAAGGATAATCAACCATAGCACGGGAAGTGAAAAAGATTGGGACTGTGTCTCTTGTGGCAAAAAATCCTTTAGGAATAGTGTAAATAGTCTCAGCTTTGAAATTATTTTCTTCATTGCTTTCGGTTACTTGTTGGCTTACATCTACGACAGCTTTTATCCGATGTTGTCCCAAAAAGATGGTGTGCCAGGGAAGTTTGATGGTGATAGTTTCTTTGGCTGACAACTCATCAATTTTTTCTTGTTTTAAAAAATTATTCGAAGCAATGCGGTCAGTTTCGAGAAAAGGGGATACAGACTGGCAAGTCGAGTCATAAATAGCAATGGAGAAACTATCAATTGGGCTATCGCTATTGTTGGCAATAGTAATTTCAATTTCGCCATGGTAGTCATCCTCGGTGATCCACGGGCTATATTGGAAATTGATTTTTTTAATTTCAATATCTGGAAATGTGACATAAAACCGGTAGATTCGTTTGCCCAGCGTTTGAGCAAATCGCACATGTTTGTCCATATCTTCAGCCAATACCGACCAGTAGTGAAAACCATTGACGAGGGAGGTCAACAGCAAAGAATCGGCTTTGAGATTGGAAAAATAACGAATGGTATTTGGCGTTTCTGATATGCTATTAAAAAAAGCGTCAGTGTTCTCAAAATAGGAATTAATTAAGTTTGCTAATTTTGCACTGTCTTGGGTGAGGAAAAGTGAATAGTGGACATCATCAAACAGGTCCGGATCAGCGGTAAACTGCCATTTCAAAATTACTTTTTTTGCCTGAATTGTGTCATCATTGGCAGGACAGATAAAATCAAACGGTTCGGGACCGATAGGCAAATGAGCCAAATCACCTCGATAAGTACGAGCGAAGAACTCTCCCTCGTCAACCGAAGCTAACTCAAAACGTAAGCCGTTATTTCTGCCCGGAATCAAGAATTGTCGGGGAGTGATGATATCATCAAGCTGAAGGGAGCAACCCAATGAAATCTGACTCATTAAATCACTGTTAAAATCATAACCACCGTTGATAGAAAATCGATTTGCCCAATTTGCTTCAACGCCCACCGCAAAACCATTCTTTTCATCTTTGACGTGAACATAATCCCCCGTGAGGTGAAGCTGCAAACCGAAATGACTACCAGCATGAAAAGCTAAGCCGGCTCGAAAAGTTTTGGGCAATGGCGTGTCAATTCGATCAAACTTGAGATCGGAGCCTAACTGTGTATAAGCAACTCCTGCCGAAAAAATGCCATAAGGGAATAATGGATTATGCAGCCTAAATTTGGGCGTGCGGGCCAAAATCCCAGCGTCAAAGACAAAGGAATTGGCAGTGTAGCTATCCAAAGTGCTTTTAAGATATTTAATGTTCAAACCCGACGAGATATTTTGGGAAATTGCAGAAAGCGGCTGCCCAATGCTGAACGAAAAAAGCAAGTCATTTGCCGAAACCAGTGCTGCTGCTCCGTCGGAACTGTCGAATTCCGGCATGCCTTGATAAATAACACCTAAAGCAAAACGAGTCTTTTGGCTGATTGGATTGCGGACTCTTTTGCTTAAAATAAAAGAGGCATTATAAATATCGGCAATCCATTTTGAGTATGAGGCAGCCCAATACCAATCTCGAAGCAAGCCGGTGGCCGCTGGATTGACGTAGTGAGAAAAAGGTTCATCAAGAACGGCGGTATGGGCAGTCGCCATTGATTGAACTCGCGCGCCAGGCAACATTTTAAGAAAGGCAGCGCCGGCACGTACTTGTCCCCAAAGAGAAGAAATAGGGCTGCTAATAAGTATTGTTAGAATGCCTAAAAAAAGTGTAATCTTTTTGAGAGACATTTTATTTGCCTGTAATTTTCGTTTTATCTGACAAGAATAAATTTTTTCCACGCCTTAAATTCGTCTGAGCGTAATGTCACAATATAAACGCCACTGCCGACTTTTAAGCCTGTTTCAGTGTTTCCGCTCCACCAGTATAAATTCCAACCTCCTTGATAAATATCCTCAGCTATATTTGTAATATGCCTGCCGCTCACGTCGTACAAATCCAATTTAGCAAGTCTTGTTGAGCTGAGTTTAAATTTTATGCCTAAAGCTGTCTCAAATTCAGGATGAAAGACATTACGGTCAAGAACCAGATAATTGCTGCTGACAACAGTTACTTTGGTTTGCGCAGAACCGGTTCGATGGCGGACGTCAGTAGCGATAATCTCGAAAATAATATCTTCTTCTTTTTGATTGATGCTGATGAGATGTTCAGGTTTATATCTTTGATCAATTTTATGCCAAACATCGGTAGTCAAAGATGAATTCAAAATAAAGTCATCAGCAAAAGTTGTATCGATGAATCCTCCGTAACGCTTTACGTGCAAGTCCCAGCCTGAGGTAAAACGAGGGATTTGAATTTGAATCTCGACGCTATCGCCCACATCCACTTGCATAGGTGAAGCTTGAATTTTGGGCTGCAATACCGGTGTTTCGGGAACATCATTAAAAACAGTGTCAATGGAGCTATTGTTCATTAGGGCGGTTGGTGCTTCATTGACGGCGCTTGCGAATGCTTTGTTAGTAAATAAATTTCTGCCAAAGGGCATTATTTCAGGCACTGTAACTTCGAATTGGAAAGAGAGCTCAGCATTAGCATTCAGCTCGGCAAATTCCCATAGAATTAACGAGTCGCCGGACAAGGTATAGTTTGCCGGCAAAATATGGCTTATTGCTGCCCGATCTGGAACGCGGTCAATAATGCGCACGTTTTTAGCTTTAATGAACGCGAGATTAGCAACTTTCAAGAAAATAAGATAGGTTTCATTTTCTTTAGCGTACCAGATGGTATCGGTCAGGCTCACAGCAACAGCAAATGAATCAGTGTGGACAAATTGTCGCAATGAGATATCAGTTGAAAAGATAGAATCATAAATTATAGTGGGATCATTGATTGCTGGCGTCGCCGGATCATCAGTCGGCTCGACAGCAGTCTCTCGACTTCTGACAAATCCCTGGTTGGATATTTTATCGATGCTTTGATTTACGGCAACTTTAAAGGAGATTAAAATTGATTCACTGCTATTGGGGGCAATATCGCCAATTTTGACCTGCAAAATTGGTGTCGTTTTGGTTATTGTCCCTTTTGTCGTTGAGGCAGAACCAGCAATGAATGAGGTAAAAGCAGGAATTGTGTCAATGAAAATGACCTGCGTGGCGAAAGCTTTTCCGGAATTTTGTATTTTGATGGTATAGCTGATGACATCGCCAGCGGAAATGGTTAAATCATCATCACTATCTATTATTGATGCCTGCTTGGTCACATCAGTTTCACCGTTAAAACTGGGCGAAAAAGTTATTGTTTTATCATTTTCAATGGCGGTATCCGGGTCATCAGTGGGCTCGATATCAATTTCTCGGGCTTGAACTGCTCCTTGATTGCTAATTTGATCAGTCGCTGCGCTGACTATAACGAGATAATTTATGATAATCAATTCCGTGTTTTGCGGCGCAATGGTGCCGATATTAATTTGCAAAATAGGAGTCGTGGAAAATACCTGACCTTTGGTTGTCCTAACAGAGCCAGCGACAAAGGTGGTGTTTGGTGGAATCGTGTCGGTAAAGACGACATTAAAGGCCGTGCCAGCGCCAGAATTTTTAATGGTGATCGTATACGTAATGGTGTCGCCGGCAGAAATACTACCGCTGCCATCCGCATCTCTAAAGAGATCGGCTTTTAGTACATCATCAAGCCCTTTGAAATTGGCTGGCGAAGTAATGGTCGGATCGTTTTCTTTTTCTGTATCCGGATCATCGGTGGGATGAGGCTGAGTCTCGTCACTGTCCAGCCAGCCTTGATTTTCAATTTTATCCACCGCCGTATTAACCAACACGCCATAACTCAGGGTGATCGTTTCACTCTCATTCGGCGCTATGGTGCCAATGTCAATTCGCAACACAGGCGAGGTGCTGATGATGGTGCCTGTGGATGAAGAAGCCGAACCATCGATATAAGAGGTATGTTGAGGAATGGAATCGCTGAACACGACCTGATGAGCAAAGCCTGTCCCTGAATTTTTTAAACTGATAATATAGCTAATGGTGTCTCCAGCAGACAGGTTGCCATTTTCATCAGCGTCAACAAAACGATCACGTTTCAAAACGTCGGTATCTTTGATAAAGCTCGGCGCCTTGGTGATAGTTTTATCATACCTTTTCAGCGTCTCTGGATCATCGGAGGGCTGGGGAATCGTTTCGTCACTGCTGATAAATCCCTGATTAGCTAAGGAGTCAACTGTCGAGGTAACACGCACCTGAAAGCTGACGGTCACGGTATCTGCCGGCATCAACAGACCCAGATTTATCTGCAACCGTGGTGATGTGCTGATGATATCGCCCTGGCTGGTGGCAATAGAGCCCTCCACAAGCTGGCTGTGAGCAGGGATGGTATCGGTTAAGCTAACATGGTTAGCCGCCACCTGGCCTTCATTATAAATGAAAAAAGTGTATTCAATTAAGTCGCCAGCAGATATAGAGCCATCGTCATCGCGGTCTTGATAGGCATCGGTTTTGAAAATCCGGATTTGCGGCGGAATAGTAACGGTTTCATCATTTTCTTCTGGCGTTTTGGGATCGTCAGTAGGTTCAGGAATGAGGTCATCTGCTGTTACATATCCCTGATTTTTAATGTGCGCTGCCGCTCCTGTTATGACCACACGGTAACTGATGGTTACCACTTCCTGGCCGTTGGGCGCAATGGTGCCAAGGTTGACCTGCAAAACAGGTGAAGTAGCCAGAATATTTCCCTTTGAAGTCCTAACAGAGCCAGCGACAAAGGTGGTGTTTGGTGGAATCGTGTCGGTAAAGA
>CAZNDR010000025.1:14093-16328 GCA_964571835.1 uncultured Cytophagia bacterium
TGTCCAGCCAGCCTTGATTTTCAATTTTATCCACCGCCGTATTAACCAACACGCCGTAACTCAGGGTGATCGTTTCACTCTCATTCGGCGCTATGGTACCAATGTCAATTCGCAACACAGGCGAGGTGCTGATGATGGTGCCTGTGGAAGTGAAGGCACTTTCATGAACATAAGAAGTAAAGGTCGGAATAGTATCGATAAATACTACATTGTGAGCGAGAGCTTTTCCAGAATTAGTGATGGAAATTTTGTACCAAATAGAATCGCCTGGCGTAATGGTGCTGCTTATATCCGTATCAATAAAACGGTCAGTTTTTAAAACATCTTTGCTGTCTTTAAAATTAGGTGCCTGGGTTATTGTCGGATCATCTATCTGTTCTGTGCCAGGATCATCAGTGTTATGAGCATCTGTTTCTTGGCTATCAACAAAACCTTGGTTACTGATTTTTTCAAGATCATTAGCCGAGACGTGCACTTGAAAGACAATGGTTACAAGTTCTTTGTTTCGTCCGGCAATTTCGCCGATATCAACTTGCAAAATAGGGGAGGTCGTAATTATAGTGCCTTTTGTTGTCGTCGCTGAGCCAGGCACATAGGCAGTCAAAGGAGGAATTGAATCAATAAAAACTACCTGGCTTGCGGTTGCAGAGCCAGAATTTTTGATGGCGATGCTATAGGTAATTATGTCACCCATTGATAAATTTCCGCTATCGTCATTATCAAGATATGACTGCTCTTTTAAAACATCAGATATTCTGGTGAAACAGGGCATTCGAGTAAATGTCGCATCATTTTCTTCAGGTGTGTCGGGGTCATCAGTCGGATGGGGAGCATTTTGCAGGCTCTGCACAAAACCCTGATTTTTAATTTCGTCAATAGCAGAGGTAACAACTACCTTAAAAGAAATGAACACTATCTCAGAATTATTGCCCCAAAGGCTATCGATGTTCACAATAAGAATCGGACTGGTAAATAGAATTGTGCCTTTGCTGGTGCTAGCTGAGCCTGCTACAAAAGAAGTGAATTGTGGCAAACTGTCTGAATAAACGACGTTTGTGGCCACGAGGCTGCCAGAATTTTTTATGGCAACAGAATATTTAATAGTATCCCCAGGCGAGAGGATACTATTCTTATCTGCGTCATAAAATTCATCTGACTTTAGAACGTCATCTTTTCCATTAAAACTCGATCGTCGGGTGATCGTTTTATCGTTTTCTTCGGGAGTGTCAGGATCGTCAGTCGGCTGAGCAGGTTTTTCATCGCAAGTAAGGAATCCTTGGTTTTCAATAAGAATCGACTTTGTTTGGATTTCCACTTGAAAAGAAATCGTTATTGTTTCTGAATTAAGAGGAGCAACAGTACCAATGTCAATCTGAAGTTCTGGCGAAGTGGCAATAATATTGCCTTTGGTTGTAGAGGCTGAACCATTAACGTAGGAAGTATGTTTCGGAATAGAGTCAGCAAAAACAACCTGGTGAGCGATGCCCAAACCTGAATTAGTGATGTTAATGGTATAAGAGATAATATCACCAAGAGAAATGGCGCCATCACCATCTTTATCATTAAACAAATCGGTTTTTAGTAAGTTTTCTGGATTAGAGAAATTCGGTTCAGCTACCAGTTTCAGACTATCTAAATGAATGCTTTGTTTGACACCAATACTGTCGCCAGTCACTATTTCTAACAATTTTGATTCTTCCACGCCTGCGATAAGTGGTTGAAAAGAGATTTCCTTGAAAAGTGCGTTGTAGTGATGCATTAAAATAATGTTGTCTCCAGATGAAAAATGAAAATAACCAACGTCACGCCAAATTGAGCCAGCAACGTCAAGGGTGTCGCGCACGACTTTCAACTGTCCCAGGTTAGCATCATAAGGAGTCCGAATAGTATCATTGTTTTGGATAGTGATGAAAAAATGCTCATTTGGTTGTCCAATCCCGCTGTAAAGGCATTTGAGATAAAGGCGATAATTACCAGCTTGATTATCCGGCATTGTCAGAATTGCCACAGTTTCATGCCGAATAGATGAATCCGGCAAAGAGTCTACCGATAACTTGCCTACTGTGCTGCCTAATTTAAGCTGCGCAATTATATTATCACGATGTTGAGCAAGAAGATCGGTTGATATAATAAGTGCCAAGATAAGAAAATAATAAATTTTGATGCGCCGTTTATCTAGGCGTGACATTATGAGGTCCATAAAATTGCCGTGAAATTAATTATAAGCATGAATTG
>CAZNDR010000026.1:0-16319 GCA_964571835.1 uncultured Cytophagia bacterium
ATGCAAGGCACTGACCCAGATGCCGTTGGCGATTTTTTTCTGCTCCAACCTGGCGATTATTTTATTTAAATGGAGATAGGCATCCTGAGCCAGGGCGAAAGAAGTGAACAAAACAGCTAACGCGAAAATCAACATTTTTCTCATTTTTTGTTTTCCTTAATCATATTTACAATTGTGAGCTTCTTCGGTATAAGCCTTAATAAGAGCCAAATCTGCATCAAAAAAATGATCCGAAGGCGATAAAATATAGCCGCCGTTTTCACCGGCTTGTTCAAAACATTTTCGGACATAAGCTTTCGTTTTTTCAGGGCTGCAATTGATAAAATAGTGAAATTGATCAAAGCCGCCGATCAAACAGACCTTATCACCAATTCGCTTTTTTGCTTCAGCGAGATCAGTATCTCCGCCCATTTCCACTGGAGTGAATGTTTCCATCGCATCTGGTTTCATGGCAGCGATATCTTCCAGAATAGGCATCATGCCACCGCAGGTGTGATAGACGATTCGTTGTCCAGCTCTATGCGCCGCATCAATCAATACACTATCGAATGGCGCGACAAATTCATTAAAAATTTTCGGAGAAATGACCGTGGAGGAGGCATCGCCACCGCCAAGTTCCAGCAAATCATATTTTGCACCAACCAGCGAATTAATAAAATGCAACTTTCTTTGTTGAAGAATGGACAGAAATTCTTTCACCCAGACTGGATCATCATAGGCTGCTAAAATCATTTTTTCTGTGCCATACAAACAGCAGGCATCCTGCCAGCAGCCCGGTTGACCGTAAACATCAAAACAACAAATGTGTCCTCGGACCATGCCCCGCTCGCCATAATCGTCAGCTATGTCATTAATCGCCGCCCTATCTGATAGAGGATAAGTTACATATTTGGCGATTAATTCAATATCGCTTTTTTCTTTCACCAGGTGCTCAGACAGCCAGGAAGTGTAATCATTGGATTGCAGGACTAGCGATAACGTTTTCACCGGCGTAATAAATAAATAGCGCACTGTCTTAAATTGGGGATCAGGTATAAATTCACTCTCAATTCTCCAGTTGTCGGAAAATATTTTGCGGCATTGCAGAAATTCAGCGGTCTCTTCTGGCTCATAAAATTCATTCCGGAGCAAGTCGGGCTTGTAAATTACATTCCAGGTAATAGGATCGAGTCCAAAGTAATCAAAAAATTGTTGACGGTTGATGCCATCCATGTACTTGTCCAGAAAATATTGCTGCACGTGATGAGTCGTGACTGGCAACCTATCCGGCACTTCCCGTTTGAGCGCCGCTAACATACGTTGTTTGGAAGTCATTTTATTTTTTCCTGCTTTTGGGTGCTATTTGACCATTATTTAAAATCAAATAAAAAACACCTTTTTAGCTTTGGTAAATTGTTTCTATCTTAATGAGGCTACGTTTCTTTTTTTTTGAGGCAAGTGTTTTCTATATTCATCCACGTACAAGCCAATTCTTTCAACCGGAATTTTCTTGAAACCAAGATCCCAAACTGGTGAATTGACTGTCAAAACGAAATTTTCTTGGGAGACAGCCTGAAAACCGGGATCGCCCAACAGAAATTTATTAGCCTTCATTTTTTCCATCGTCGGTTGATGACCAAATTTAAAGGTCTGAAAATTGCTTGATTGATCTGATTCCAAACTACTGCGGCAGATCACCGTATCAGCAATTAAATTATTTTCCACTGCGACAATTTCAAAATCAAGCTTATCGTATAAATCGATGAATCTCCCATTATAGGATACATTGCCGATGATCTGATTATATTTTGGTTGCGCCGGCTCATCATCATAAAGCGTGATCAATTTTGGGTATTTTTCGCTGTAGCGAAGCTGGGAGTATTTGACTGCATCCATTCGTTCAAAAAGTGTATTGACATAGTTGGGGTCTGATTTATCGAAATAATATTTTGCCCAGCTCAGTCCGCGTGCATCGACATGGACTGATGGATCACATTCCACAAAAATGTTGTTTGCCACCACGTTGTCGCGACCTCCGCCGATAAACGCCGCACGTCCGGCTTTATAAAAAATATTGCCATAGATGGTCGTACCGCTTGCCCAGTCATCGAGGTAAACTGCATTGACACCATACAAACCGGGACCAAATAAATGATGAAAATAATTATAACGAATAATATTTCCTCGGCAGGTCCAATCGCGTCCAATATAAAAGGCACCAACGTCACCAGTCTCTTGGGCGATGTCATGAATTTCATTGTATTCGAGAATATGCTCATTGCCGTTAAATAAAACACCGGCATGTGGCGAATCATGGATGTAATTGTGAGTTAGCCGATTGCCAACACCTTCAATTTGTACGGCAGGACTATAGGTCCGAAAAATTCTGCCAAAATTATAAAGGTGATTATTCTCGACATAATTATTCCCGGCTGTCAATGTCATCCTGTCGCCGCCTGATAATAAAATGCCGCCATCGGCATTTTCATAAATATCACAACTGATAATGCCGTTATGCTGACCGCCCTCGATGACTACAGCTACATTGCCAAAATTACGGAAACTACAGCCGGCGATCTTATTATCTCTGCCTCCCATTATTTTCACTGCAGTTGTTCTTGAGTTTTGAAAAGTGATTCTTTCAATCTCAACAAACGAACTATTTTCCAATACAAGCAAGGGCACCTCAAGTAAGGAAACAGAAATATTAGCTTCTTCCAGATTTCCCGGAGGCCAAAAATAGAGTTTTCCCTCCTGCCGATCAAGGTAATATTCGCCGGGAGAATCCAACTCTTCGAGGACATTCAAGAAATAAAACCGCTGACCTTTGGTATAGCCATATCCGTTATAGGGCGCCGCCGGATAAATTTCTTTGTTTGTGGTATCGATGTTAGCTACTTTGTCGTAGGTGTCAGCCCAGTCCCAGGACCAATAGCCGTGCATCCAAATATCATTAATCACTTTCCAATTTTTTGGGCGGTCGCTATCGTATTTAAAGCGACCGTAATGCCGTCCCACGGGAATGCCAAAGCGCGTGTGGGGCAAGCCACCCGGATGAATTAATTTTTTCCCCGATTGCGGCACCTCGGCGATTTTCAACCAGCCGTCATTCGGATAGCGGGCCAAGGTCATGGCTCGGTTATTGTAAAATAATTCCATCTCCAATGGTTGATGCGGTCGAAAAGAGAAGCCTTTTGGTCTCAGTTCACCGTAATTAAAAATGTTCATTTTTTTTAAATCGCATACGTAAATCTTATCGCGACATGATTTTTCAATCCGATCGATTTGATCGAGCGAGCTAACTTTTTCAAATCCGGAAAGCTCTATTCCGCCTGAAAAAATCACTTCCTTTCCTGGATAAGCGCACCATTTGACCGGAGCTTCAGGACGACCAGCATCATCGGCTGTTAAGGTAACCGTTTGAGCGAGTGAATAATTACCGCCATCAATGAAGATTGTCAGACCGGCTGAGGGGAAATTTCCGCTTTGCTTTAATTCCTGAATCGCCTGCTGCGCCCTCGAAAAGGTAGCAAATGGGCCATCAGTGTTACTTTTGTTTGGCTGAGCAAGTCTTCCAGACCAGTCATCATTTCCTGAAAGGGAAATAAACAAGGCGTTTCTCTCGATCGGCTGTTTGCCACAATTGGAGAGCAAAAGTAACCACAATAAAAACGATAAAATTTTCCCAATGCGCATCGTTTCTTTCCTTTTTAAATAGCATAAAATAAGATCGCTTGCCAGAACATGGAAACCATTACCTGGAAGCTTCTTCCATTTGTTTTTAATTCCCGCTTTTGCTAATTTCTTAGCGCTACTAATTATTCAAAGTTAATACACTCTTGAGCAGGGCAACTGCAGAGGCCGCATCCGGCGCATAACCATTAGCGCCGATTTCATCGGCATAACTTTGCGTAACTGGTGCACCGCCTATGATTACTTTTATTGTATTGTTCATTTTTTCTTTTGCCAATTGCTCTATGGTAGCACCCATATTCACCATGGTCGTTGTTAGCAAGGCGGACATGCCGATCGCCTGTGCTTTGTTTTCTTTGGCCGCTTGAACAAATTTTTCTGCACTCACATCGACACCCAAATCGATCACTTCGAAACCTGCGCCTTCCAACATCATGGCCACCAAATTTTTTCCGATGTCGTGCAAATCACCTTTGACTGTTCCCACGACAATTTTCGCCACTGGCTTAACGCCAGACTCTGCCAATTTTGGTTTCAAAATTTTCATGCCAGCTTTCATAGCTCGGGCAGCGATCAAAACTTCAGGCACATAAAATTCGTTATTTTTGAATCTTCTGCCGACTTCATCCATGCCCGGTATCAATCCCTGGTTCAACACATCGCCGGCGGATTTGCCGGAGCTCAATAATTGCTGCGTCAGCTTTTCAGCCTCGGCTGCTTTTCCACTAATAATAGAATCAGCTAATTCTTTGAAATTTGCCATATAACATCTCCTTCAAATAAAGTCCAAAATTGATTGTCTTCATAATCGCTATTATTTTTTAATGAATTGCTAATTCGTTTTGTGATAATCTTCCGGCCTTTTCTGCATATTCTCGAAAAGCGGAACTAAAAATTCGATAATCATCGAGCGAAACGCCCGGAGGTGTTTGGTGATCACAGCCGACAATATAACCACCCTTGGCAGCAGTAGGCAACAGCCTTTCAAATTCCGAACGGATCGCTGCCTCGCCTTTATTCATTACCATTTTATCATAATGCCCGATGAATTTCATTGTTGGATGATCTTTTCTCAATTGAGCCATATCAACGCCGGCTTGCCTTTCCAATGGCAATATTCCCTCGATACCAACCTCCTCAAACCAATAAGCTGGAATTGAGATATCACCATCTGAATCTAAAAGGGGAATAATATCGAACTTTTTCAATTCAGGGATAACAATTTTATAATAGGGTTTCAAAAATTCATCGAACAAATCTTTGGAAAGCATAGGCCCATGATTATAGCTCATATCTTCAGCAAAAGTCATAAAATCTGGTTGACAGAATTCCGTTACTTCCGCAATCACTTTCAAAATCCATTCTGTCAGATCTGAATTCATTCGCTGCATCAATTTAGGGAGATCGTAGAATGCATATAAATGATCTTCGATGCCGAATAACGTTCGGGGAAACCAAAAAAAGCCGACCACGGTAAACCAGATGACAATTTCACCGCGTGCTTGCTCTATTGCCCATTGAGTCCACTTTTTTGGATCGACATTAATACTGGGGTAAAGATATTTTAAAGCAGCATCGTATTCCTTTTCGGTCCTTAAAATCCCGGCGCCATGAAATGCTGGTTTAGGGCATTCTGGCTTTTGTTCAGAAAACCAATCCTGTTTATAAATATCCAATCCAAAATAGCGACAGATGTCGTAGCGATCAGTAATACTTTCAGGCAATCCTTCATGGTGCCAGCGCGCAATTGTTTGGTCCCACCATTCAGCCCATTCTAGCACTGGCAGCCGATCGAACGGTTTGAAATTCATAATAGCTTGAAATCGCTCTCTGGTCGTCATTGGTTAGTTCATTCAATTAACTATAAAATTATGGTTGGCAAAAAACAAAAACTACAGCCAGGCCTCAAATACCGCCTCAATATTTTCGCGCGGATTGTGAATGCCCCACTCGCACTGAGCGAAAACGCCGCCGGTTCCATTATCCAGCGCCCGGCGCACCCGCTGTACTGCACTTGTTACATCCTTCGCAGTGCCAAAGGGCAAAATACGCTGACGATCTATTTCCCCCCAAAAGGTAACCTTGCCCCGGTATTTTTCAGCCAGCGATTCGATGTTCATGCAAAACAGTTGAGAATTTATGGCATCTATTCCGACCTCTATTAAATCGCCAAATATCGGCTCGATAAAACCATCTGAATGAAAAAAGACATATTTACCCGCTTGATGAAGGATGTCGCAGTATTCTCGATAAAGTGGCTTGAACAGCTCGCGCCACATATCGGGATTAATAAGCAGTGAATTGTTCGCTCCCCAATCATCCATCAATATCACCGCATCAACTGCAGTCTTGGCCCAATTGGTCGTATCGTGCAAGTAGAAATCATGAATCATTTCTAACAATTTCAAAAATTCTTTCGAGCCGTAAGCAAGATCGTAATAGACATTTTCCGAGCCACGTAGAAATTGAATGCGCTCGAACGGCCGAGCCGATACATCAGAAAACATGAATTTGTCACTTTTCTCGCAGGCCCGATTGATATAATCCAGATCACGTTTTTTTATCAAATCCCAGGGCGGCTGGTAAGAAGACAATTTTGACCAATCGGCTAATGCTGGTTCTTTTACTTCGCCAATCACACCAGGCTCGCCCACATGCCAGACACTTCCCCAGTCATCGACATAGGAGCCAATCTTAAATAGGCGATCAAGCTTTTTTTCGCTGTAGGCTGGGCTGATTTCCGATCTTTCAACATCGATAGGATACTTCTCCATCATTTCATCCAATTCCTGTTTGTGAAAAAGCGAAATGTATGGCAATGCCCATAAATCGCGTGGCACACGATCCGGCTGTTTAAAATTCAACGCTTTCAAAACTCGCTCTCTTCCGGTCATGTTTTGCTCCTGTTTTTTTCATTCAATAGCTTCAGCTCTTATCATCATCTTTTTTTTCCAGCTTGATAGCGTTCACTGAAGCTGGCGGCAATTGTGCAATCAATATCCCTATCGACTGCTTCCGATGCTTCGCCAGGCAAGAGCCTTACCCTGTGGCTGGATCCTTGTCAAAGTCATTGCCTCATTTGAAATGCCTCTTTCAATTTATCTCGCTCTGTTTTCCAGGCAATTATTGAAAAACCGGTTTTGACATTGCTGTTATCGGCAACAGGTCTTTCCCAATATTTACCATGAATGACTTCCACAAACATCGGCCGATTTTCCAATATCACCGTTCCCTTGAGCCGCAGAATATTGTCCTGAAAACGCTTCACCAGCGAAACGAATTTCTCGCGCGCAAACGGCTTCACATCGGGGAAACTCAACGAAAAAACCGCCTGCGGAGGCGATGGGATAGCTGTGCCCGATAGCTGGCGATGTTTGATAGACCTTATAAAATCATTTCTCACCTGGCCATAACTGGTGCTTATAAGTGGAGCTTCTGGATTTAGCGATTTAATCACCGACTGAATATCAGCTAATTCTTTTTCGCCGACCAGATCTATCCTATTAACGATGATGCCGTCGGCCCAGACGATCTGACTTTTTGCCGCTTTTAAATGGGGCAATATTTTTATCACGTTTTCCGCATCGACCAAACAAAGGTTTGCCTGAATAAAAAATCGCTTTTGCAGTGTGGGTACGCTCAAAAATTCATGCAAATCGCTGGTCTCTGCCACGCCAGTAGCCTCAATGAGCACCAGATTCGGTTGCACCTGCTCAGCAATGATCTCAAGCGTTTTGATAAAATCTGTCTTCAGACAAAGGCAAAATAAACTACCCTTATTCAATTCAAATTTAACTGGACTGCCGGCATTAACTAAAGTTCCGTCAATGCCGAGTGTACCAAATTCATTGATGATCAACGCTAATTTTTTCACTGTGATTTCGGGCAACGAGAGCAAAAAATTCAGCAGCGTTGTTTTGCCAGCGCCCAAATAGCCAGTGATTAATATGATGGGAATGGAATTCATCAAATATTTTTCACCCACTCTTTTATCACTTCCACCGAGGGAATGGTGCCCATCGATTTGATTTCACGCTTTTCCACAATTACAGCTGGTGTCTTGCTAATGCCGAATTCATAAAATTTGCTTTCATCGGAGATTATTTCCACCGGGATATCTGTGCCCAATTCCTGCACGGCTTTTTCAACATTAGCCTTGACTTTGTCACAGGATTCACAGCCGCCGCCCAGCACAAAAATTGTCCCGGCTTTTTTTTGAATTCGCAATTTTAATTTTTCATTTATTCTCTTTTGAATCGCTCTGACCAACTCATCACGTCTCGGAATTCGGGAAACAAAGGAAATCTGACCATCGATACAGATTGTGGGAATGTTGCGCACCATGAGCGAGGTCATAAAAGTGAGCGACTCCGCCTTTTTAATTTTGTGTTCGCGCCATTCGACAATTCCCTCAAATTCAGGCGCCACCGCTTTCACAGATTCCACCATGTACTGACAGGGCGCACAGCTTTCGGAATCAAGAGTGATAATGTCGACGATAACTTTTTCCAGTTGTCCATAAGCGCTCATGTCCAATAGCTCTGTAGCTTTGGTTGTCAGTTCCATTGCTTTGACAACTTCCCGTTGATAAGCATCAGTTACAAGCCTGGTTACCGCCTGCACATTCTTCGGCGGGGTAGCATAGGGCAAATCGCAGCCCGGCGCTAGGATAAATCCTATTTCTCCGCCCATATCCAGACATTGAATGGTATTGCGCTGGACATCCTGGTCTGAGCCCAACAGCAATGTGGCGGTCAATTGCAAATTCCCGCCAAAGCTAATTCCTTTTTTCAAACATACCTGGCGCACATAATCCAGTGCGATGTTTTCATCGATGGAAATATTGTCCGGCTGGCAGTCACTCATGGCTTCGATGTTCTGTTGAGCGTGCCCACAGACAAAAAACGATCCCAAAGCACCTTTGGCTTTGATAGCTGCAAAAAGCTGAGTAGCAAACGGAGTGACAAAAGTTTTAAAATCTTCTGGCCCAATTTGACTGGTCATGGGATCGACAACCGCAACGATATCGGCGCCAGCATCGATATAATAGTCGCACATACGCAACGCTACTTGAAAACAGAACTCCATTAAATCATGAACTACCTTGGGTTCGTCAAACATTTTCATAAACAAATTAGTGCCAGCCAGATGCAACGCCAGCGTAAACGGGCCAGTGATTAGCCCATACAACGCCACGTCCGGGTGTTGGGCGCGCAACCGTTTTGTCACCTCCACAGCTAATTTGATGCGGCCATCTTCGGCGCGAGGAATTGTCAGCGTTGATAACATCACGCCTCGCTCCAACGGATGCATGCTAACTGCTGGCGGATTTTGCTCGGCCCAAACTAATTGGCAGCCTAACACCTCAGCTTCAATCTGCAGATCAAACATGACCGAAATGCCGTCCGGTTGATAGAGCCTGATCGCCTCGTTCAATCCTTTGACCATCAAATCCGAAGATTGCAGATAATGCGTTGCTGTCTCGCCTATCAAAGAGCCACCATGACAACCAACAAAGGGTACCCAGGGTACTCGATCAACTTTTTCACATTTTATTGCTTTTAAAATTCGCTCTTTTCCTGTCACTGTTAAAACTCCAAAAAGCTATTTATGGCTCGGGAAAAAATTATAGTTATCTAAATGTACAGTTTTTCCTTTTCTTGCCCACTTCATCCTCGCTTCTGAGGGCAAAATATTATGCAAGTAGCAATATTCCAGATCTCTACTTAAATCGGTGACCCAAAATCGCCGTTTCTCTTTATCGCGATGGACAAGCGTCTTGGGAAAATTGATAATTTCGCCCGCTGATTCCTGAACACCATTCATGGCTACGGTTTGAGAGCGCGCCGCCTCAGGTGGACAAAGCAGCGGCTGCGGTTTAATCACTGTGTCCACTGCCTGAAATAATTTAGAAAACTGAGGCGTGTCATCAGGGCGGCCGTAACGCGTCTCGCTGCCATTTTTAAAGCGGGCGACAATTTCCTGGCTGCTCTTACCGTAGCTGACCACCGCCTTTTCAAACTCAAAGTGAAAAATTGGCCCAATCTCGTCCAGCGTGGCGTGGGAGACATAAAAAAGAATCTCGACATTTTTTGTCGTCTGAATCCGGCACGCCGCGGTGTCATAATTTTCGATGGGGTTGGCGCGACAGCATTCTGCCGTGACTTCTTTAGGAATGGCACTGCTATTAACCTCTTGCCCTAACACATAGAACATGTTGTGCAAGTAGTGCGCCACTGCATTGTTGACTGGACTGTCCAGTACCCATTTGCCAGAATTATCTTTGATTCTTCCTGCCCAGCCGTTGCGCTGATAGTACGTATCATCGCGCGGCCATAAACACAGCGTTTTCAACCGGAAGGGGCGCCCCAGCTTACCCTTCATAATATCTTTTTTCAAATCTTGAATTGCTTTGGAATAGGACCATTGATAGCCAATCATCACCCATTTTCCAGATTCGTCTCGGATTTTTATCAATTCATCGACCTCCTGCACGGTCGCACCAATAGGCTTATCACATAATACCTGGCTGCCATTTTTTAGCGCCACACAGCTCTGCAAAACGTGAAAGTGAATGGGCGAAGAAATGACTACTAAATCCGCCGTGTGGCCTAGACGATAGAAGTCTTCAATATCAGCAAATATCGGTATGCCTCGCCGTTGGATTTCGGGAAACAGCGCTGCCTTTTCGGCATAGGGATCGACCACACCACAGACATTTGCTTTTTCAACCGAAATTTCATTGAACATGGTCTCTAAATAATAACGTCCGTAGCCTCCAATGCTGACAAACAGCACTGAAACCTGTTTTTTATTCATTCAACTTTCTCTCCAATAAATCGACCTCAAAGTGATTTTTTGATATTAAATCCACTGCTATAGTTTTGATTTCAAATTTATTCAGGCTGATGTCAAATTCGACTTTCAACAATGGAATTTTCACTTTTGTCTTTTGCTCTTCCCCTATTGGTTCAAACAAACGCAGCACCAGCCAGTTTTCATCTTCGGCCATTTTGATGGTGGTCAACTGCACCTTTTTATTGGAAAGCAAAATTGCCGGTTCAATTTTATTGCTTTTGCCCGCAGGGAAGCAGCACAGCACCATGGGAAATTCATTCTTGATCAACGCTTCTCGATCGACGCTTTCTTTTCTCTCTTTCGCCGCGCCGCCATTGAGCCAAAATTTGAACAACCGCTCGCCCTGATCGATTCTTTTCTCGAACCGATCCTGTTTGAGTATGGGAATATGGTCGTCTACCGGATGAGCCGCATAAGCGGCAGACCGCAACAACGAGAGCCGCACCTCACCAGCTTCAAAGTCGAAACCGTAGCTGCCGGTATTGATCACGGTTAAAGCAAATTTTTCGTCATTAGCGACTATGGTTATCCATTTTTGCGCCACTAACTCCTCTCCGAAACGATCGTACTTTTCTGCACCATAAGCAACCTGACCTTGGCAGTAACTGTTGGCAAAATTCGATGGCACGGATAATTTTAGCATTTTGTCCTTTTCCAGCCAATAAACGGCCAGGTCAATTTCAATTTCGCTGCCAATTTTTGGAATGGCATAGCGTAGGCAGGCGTAAGATTTGTTATATTTAAAAAGTGCTTCCACAACAGTGCGAATCGGACCGTCGTCAATGATACGAACTGGTGCCAGAAATCGTCCATTGGTGCCAGCAAAATCAGCCGCTTCTTCTTCATTCAACAAGGTAAATCTTCCAGCTAAATTGCGGAATGAACGGACTTTCATTCCCCAGGGATCGGGATAATCTTTCATGATCAGCAACGGCAGCGCTCCCGGCTTCAATAATTCGTTCCCCCGGATGTTGTATGAATCAATCAAACCAGTTTGCTTATTGATTGAAACCTGGCAGACATCATTTTTGAACCTGAATTCATTTTCATCTTCCCGACCTAAGAGTTGGGTTGCGGCAACTTTTGCCTCACGAAGATAGCAGGGAAATCGATTCAGCGAACTCGCCTTTAATTTAGCTTTAAAAACAACCCGTTTTCGCCAATCGATCTGAATGTTGCTGCTTTCTTTTTCCAACTGTGAAGGCAAAACATTTCCCTGTTCATCGAAAATTTCAGGAATTCGATGAATGCTCCAGTTATAGTTTGGCTCTGATGGTTGGAGTTCACAGACAATTGTCTCTTCGACATCATAGGGAAAGTGATTATAAACGAACAACGGCAATTCGCCTTCTTCAGCCCGAGCCTGGCTGGATAACATCCTCAAAAAAACTTTAAGCCTCAATCGCTGCAATATTTCGATTCCGTGATCATAACGTCTCAGGGCATGCATCTCGTTTTCTTGAATAGCAGAACCGGGAAGAATATCATGAAATTCTCCGTACAATAAATCTTCGAGCGCATTTGACAATTCGGCTTTAGGATAACTGATTAATCCCTGCAAGGCAGCATGTGCTGACATTTTCTCCGTTTGGAAATAAATATTTTCCAGTTGTCGATGTTTCTGCTTCACTTGAGCCATGGTAGTGTAGCAGCCAACTGCCCAGGGATTCAGATCGCGCTTCAACTTAGGCAGTGCAGCGTTGTTTTTTTCCAAGACGCTAAAATATTCATCTGGCGTCGAATGGATAATTTCCCAATCTTCAGTTGCCTTTTTTAATTTTTCAATTTCATCAAGGTCAATTCTCGAAGGGCCGCCGCCATGGTTGCCGATACCCCATAAAATCAAGCCATTGTTCAGACTGGCATTTTGTTTCAGCCAATTGATTATTTTGTCCTTTGCTTTTCCCTTTTCCGAATTGTAATGTCCCACCGCCCGGTGGGCCATAATTTCCGAGCCATCATAACCGACCCATAGGAATTCATTGGCTTCGAGCGTTAAGCTTTTAGCATCTGGACGGCAGAATAGGTACGAGGAAAAGCCAGACTTTTTCATTATTTGCACCAGACCCCGTGAGTGCCCGAATGGATCCAAATTGACAGCGGTTTTCGGTTCAGTGTTGAATTTTTTCAGGAAATATTTTTTGCCCACCAGCGCCTGGCGGACGAACGATTCACCAGAAGGCATATTACAATCCGGCTGCAAAAACCAACCGCCCATGATATGCCATCTGCTCTGTGCCACTAATTTTTGGATTTTTTTAAATAGAGCTGGTTCATACTCTTCTATCCATTTATATAAATTCGATTCATTATGACAAAAAATAAATCCCTCATACTTTTCACAAAACTCCGCTGCAGTGCGGAAGGTTGACAATGTTTCAGCCAAACCTTCTTCCCATTCCCAGAGCCAAACTGGATCCAGATGAGCATTACAAACCAGAAATAGCTTTTTCGATTTCATAAATTGTCCTCTGAGTTTCTGTTGATTAAATTCGACGTCTATTTTTTCATTCATAATTTTACGGAACTATGGCTTCGACAAAAATATCTTTTTCAACATAAGGGATTAAAATTTCCCTGTCGTTTCTTTCCAAAATCGAAACATTTGTTTTAAAACTCGGTTTCGAGATGTTCTGATCGACTTTATATTTTAGATTAAGGTAATTTTTTCGCACGAGCAATTTTCCTTCCACCTCTGTCATACCGGAAAGCAGCCTTGGTCTGAGGCGAATAGATTTTTCTTCGGGCAGCACACCAAGAATTTGATTAACTGCCAGCATGATTATTTCTCCCCAGGTCCACGGTGTGATTCCCACCTGGGCATAAGGCGGAGAAATGCGCGGACCGTACATTTCAAACCAAGCGCCTGATGTTGCACCAGGGATGGTATCCAGCCATTTGAGTATTTTCCACACCTTTTCCCAATCGCCGGTCTCAAGGTATGCTCGGGCAAGGAAAAGTGAGGGGAAGGGCCATGGTCCAGGCGAGTCTGCCTCTGAGGAAAAATGATAGCGACCATAGCCGCCAATTTTCCAACATTGATTCCAGAGTTGTTCGAGAGTATTTAGCGTCGTGTGAGCTATGGCTGAATCCGGTTCAATAAATCCATAAACAATCGGCAGCGCTGCCGATGTATCGGGATTGAGATAGTGAATGATATTTTCTGTCAAAGGAATCCCCTCGGGCAGGATTGAGCGATTGGCTGGTTCAATGGTTTCCTGTGCCCTTCCTGCTAAATCGCGGCGTTTGATAAAGCCACGTTCATCGACCAATGAGAAAACCGGATGGGTCAGCACTGTTCTCTTAATTCGCGCTGCCTCCAGTTCCCATTTCTTTGCCAGATCATTTTTCCTCAGCTTGCGCGCCAGTATTGCTGCCGCCTGAAGCCCGATGGCGGGGAACACCTGATACATCAACTCGATGCCAGGAGTTACACCGTGAATATCATGCCGTTCCCAATATTCACGTGAATTAAAAAACAGACCTAACTGTGGGTGGCGGAAAACATCGCTTAATGGGAATTCAGCGATTTTGACAATTTTGCTCCAGTACTCTTCCACCAGATCAAAATCATCGCTCCAGAGCGCATAGGTGTTAAGGGCATAAAGCAAAGTGCCATTTTGGTCCAACTCCACCTCTTCAGGATCGCGCTTAGCGCTGGAATCGAAACAGTCACCATCCTCGGAAACGAAATCATTCAATAGTCGTTTCACCAAAGTTTTCGCCATGGTAAATTCACCGCTCAAGGTCAAGCCAATGGCCATAAAAGAATGATCGCGCACCCATTCCCTATTGTATTGCCAGATGCTGGCGTCGACAATGCCAGAAGCAGAAATTGTTGCCGGTAGCTGCCATTTTGCCGCTAGAAAATAGCGATCCAGCATTTCATGATGGAAATTGATTTTAGCAGTGGCTTCATCCAGCCTCGCTATTTCTTGTTCGTGGTGACAGTTATCGATAAAATTGAGATCAACATGCTTTTCGGCTGGGTCAAAAAGATATTCGATGCACAACTCTTTTTTATCAAGCGAATTTATGGTAAGAATATTTTCGATTTTTTTATGAGGCAAAGCAGTATGAATGGTCAATTTTTTTTTGTTCGGATTCATGTTTTCCAGCTGAATCTTTCTGATCAATTTGGCTTCCGTACGATTGGGACAATAAAAAATTTCCGTCACCTGAAATCCACTTTGCTGCCAGTGCAGCCGAACTGCAGGCACTGCTAATGCTGAGCACCATTCGGCGCGAATTTCTCGTGGCAATAATTCAACATTATTTTGTACCGTCAGCCCAATCATGGTAACAGAAAAACCGAGCGTTTCATCGAAACTGAGCGAAGCGCGTTTGGGTGCTAATTTTTCCGGATTCATAAAAATTAATCCCATTGCACTACCTTCGCCAGCAGGCGAAACTTGGACGGCAGCTTGAATCAAACCATTGCCCAGAAAAAAATAGGACACGTTTTTCAACATGGTTCTCACATCGGGATGGCCCTCTCTCGGATCATCGAAATAATCATGCTCTTTGGCATCAATCATACTATTTTCTCTCGAATCTTGACTAACTCCAGTATGTCTCTTTTAACTCGTTCTTCGCATATTTTAGGCCATGCTGCTCGATCTAAAACATAACATGAGCCATTATCAATTTTTTCTTTTGACCTGGCTGCCAGGTGAAAAAGGCTGGCTAATTCAGAAGCGGTCAAATCCGGAAATTTTGATAAAAACAAAGGATCAAAAATCGGCAGCGAAAAATCACCGCCATGATCCTCAATCGATAGATGGATTTCACGATCGAGTGTTTCCAGCCTTTTCAAGATTTTCACAAAATTTATGACGCCTTTACCAACTTCAGCCACAAAGCTAATCAGTCCAGTGGGCGCCAGCAACAATCCGCCATCTTTGATGTGAGTGGAAACGATCCAGGGCAGGACTCTTTCAGTGGCGAAAAGCGGATTTTCCAGCATGGTCAACAGGTTCATCGTATCCAGGCAAATGCCCACATTGCCGCCTGGCTCAACGGCGCACCTTTCTAAAACGCGCAACAGCTCGAATGTGGTAAATTCAAAATGTGTTTCAATCGCCAGAATAACATCATATTCTTTGAACATTTGTACTTGGGACTTTAATGAATCTGCCATTTCCGTGAGCAGCGTCTCGGTCATTGGGCTATGCGATTGCCAGCGCATCAAGCCGCCGGAACAGGAACGGACAATACGCGCAGCCAGTCGGGCAGCCTCTTGCGCTGCCCGCTGATTATTTTCAAAAATTTCTTTCTTTCCCCAAGAACTCATATCGCGAGGAATATGCTGTCCTCCGCCCCATTCAAGGTAAAGCTTATGCTCGGCGGCAAATTGGGCTAGGTCGCTCAAATAAGCCTCATCAATTAATTTTTGATCCTCCGGCAAAAGCCCTGAAAATGATACACCTTCAGCGCCATTTTGGTAAGCCCACGCCAATGTTTCGAGTGGGCTTAATTTTAAAGGGAACAGACTGTAATTGTCTATGCCGACAGGAAAGCTCTTCATTGAATACCTTTTCTATAAATGGCCAATATCTTAAAATGAGCTAAATTGGCTAATTTGATCCAAATTGACTAAAATCTTAAAATGAACTAAAATGACTAAAATTTTAAAATGAAATAGAATGAGTAAAATTGGAAAAGAAAAACAATGAACCAGGATTAGCATCCTAAATTTTTGCCAATCGAGGTGAAAATTGCTAACAGCTCACTGCATTCTTCATAAATAACTTTTACCTGGATATCAGTTAACCAATTTGTTTCTGTGA
>CAZNDR010000027.1:0-16181 GCA_964571835.1 uncultured Cytophagia bacterium
TAGTGCTGTCAGCGGGCACCGAGCTAATAGCACAAAGCGAAATTGAGCCGAATAATTTTTTTATTACCGCTCAGCCACTGGCAGACAATACAATCACCGAGTGCAAATTTTCCAGCACTGCCGACGTGGATATTTTTATGCTCAAAATGAGCGTTGACAGCATTTATCACATTTACACTAACAATGTGCTTGAAGGCTGTGGCAGTTCGTTAAAGGCGACATTGTATTTCGAGGCCGACACGACAAAAAATATTTTTGTCGATGACCCGAGTTCACGAGGGACAGGCAGCAATTTGAGAGTTGCCGGCTGGGCACCGCTACAATATGGCTCAGGAAAATACTATTTGAAGATTACTCATCCCAATTCCATCGATGGTGATGGCAGTTATAAAGTCCGCATCATCGCCAATTCCATGGCTTTTTGGGCCTATTACCATGAACCAGATAACACCTTTGCCGAATCGTTTGCTCAATTACCATTACCGACTGATGGTAAACGATACTACGGCATGCTGTTCGATCCAACTCAAATACCGACTGGCAAAGATGACATTGATACCTATTATATGATAGGGCAACAAGGACAGCGCTTATGGGTGGAAACTGAGCCATTTACCGGCTATCCCAATATTCGCGACATGGACAGCAAAATTTATGTCTGGGATGCCGATGGAAGTGACAAGCTTACTGAAAATGATGATAAAAACGATCAGGAAGAAAGCTTTGATGTTTTCAGAAATAAAGCATTAGCCAGTTCCAATAATAATGTTTTTTCCTTATGCGTGGTAGATAGTTTGCCCTACAGTGGAATTTATTATGTCATTGTAACAAGCTATTATTCAGCCTACAACGAAGGCTCCCATACCGATTCCGATCCATCAACTGGTGGCTATTTTGTGTACTCGTGGGTCGGCTGGGGCAATGCCGAACGTGAGCCGAATAATTCGTTAGAATCAGCAACGCCATTGGCTGAACCAGTACCGGATGGCTCGCGCGTTTCTAAATTAAAAAATTTGGTCATCAAAGGAAAATTTGACAGCGATGGTGATGTCGATTGGTACGCCTATGCTTTAAAAACAACCAAAATGTATGAATTCTGCACCACCGAGTCTTCGGTTGGCGGCGATATTAGGCTCGAAGTTTACAGCGCTGACGATCCTAACACTAACTTAGTGGATGAATCAGTAAATGGCCGCTATAGCTCTGGCGATTTTCGCTTAAGCGGATGGATACCGCCGAAAAATGGTGTCTATTATTTTAAACTTACACCTTCGCCCGGCTCAGTAGGCGGAGAAAATACCGGTGATTACCGGCTGCGTATGGGTTGGGCAGTTTATAGAAATGCCTCCTTGTGGGACGAACCAAATAACTCGCAAGGACAGGCAGTGGTGGTCAAATATGATTCTTCTACTTATGTCCGGGCAATTTATCCGGCTGACGATGTGGACTTTTTCAAATTCGAAGGTACGGCTGGCGATGAAATTTCGGTACTGACCAGAAGCCCGCTTGGCGATTCCACCTGGGCGCGCGATTTTGACACTAAAATTACCCTTTATGATCCCAGCGGCACCATCAAAGAAAACGATGATTTCCGGGTAGCTGGCGTTACCCATCCCAATAACACTTACTCAGCGGTTTTAGGACATGCCTTAGAGGCAACCGGGACCGTTTATATCAAAGTTGAAGGCTATTATAAATCGGACGAAACTGGTGTTGGCAAAAATAACGTGGGTATGTACGAGCTGTTAGTTTACTCTTCGGCTGCTGCACCCGGATTCTGGGAAAAAGAATCGAATGATGCCTTTGCTCATGCCACTAACTGGCCAGAAGATAAATCTATTTTGGCAAAATTCTATAAAGGCGGACTGCCAAGCGCCGATGATGTTGATATTTACGCTATGAACATGGCCAACAATCGCATGTATTTCATCAGCTCTTTTGAAAGTGCTGTGGGAGAGGACATTAAAGCTGAATTGTATGCAGCCACCGACACATTAACCAATTTGCTGGATTCTGATGTGAGCGGTCGCTATAATAGCGAAGATTTCCGCATCTCCGGCTTTATTCCTCCCGAAAATGGTACTTATTATTTGAAAGTATCCATTGGCACTCCAGGTACCGCGACCTATAGTATTCGCCGGCGAAGCACACCATTGCATGATATTGTGTTGGCTCATGAGCCCGATAATAGTATCAGCGAAGCAGATCAACAAGGAGCATATCCTGTCGATGGGGTGACTAAAACATTGGGCTTGTACAATGAAGCGGATCCGGAAAAAGAAAACGATGTCGATATTTTTCGCTTGGATTGTATTGCTGGACAAACTTTGGTTGCCACCACAGCGCCAGTGGGTGGTTCGAGCTGGTTCCGCGACGTGGATAGCAAAATTCATCTGACTAAGGCTGATGGGACAGAGATCGCCAGCAATGATGATTTTGGTGGAACAACCTATTCTTCAATTAGCACTGTCATTCCTGAAGATGGTATCTATTATTTGCACGTATATAGCTATTACAGCACTTACAATGGTTTGGCAGCAGAAGAAGTAACTGATCGGGACCCTGGTGTGGGAGACTATTTATTGACCATTTCCGGCACCATGAAGGAAAGTGAACCAAATAACGATGCTGATCATGCCAATCCGGTTCCGGTTTCTAATAGCAACTTAATCGAAGCTGGTTTTTCCGGCTTTGACATCGAGGATTGGTACAAAGTGAGTCTGGAAGCGGCAAAAGTCTATTATTTCAGCACGACGGAATCTTTCCTTGATGCTGATATTCACGTAGAAGTTTTTGCCGAAAATGATCCACAAACCAACTTAATTGATGCTGGTGTTGAAGGCCACTATGGCAGCCAGAATTTCCGCTTGTCAGGTTGGTCGCCGCCTGCTGATGGCACTTATTTGTTCCGGCTATTTGTCGATTTTGCTGCTATTTCCACTTCGAGTGGCAAATACAAATTTCGCGCTGCCGGCGGCGAATTGCTGAGCGTCATGCAGGCAACTCATGAACCTGATAATACTCGCGCTCAGGCTGACGGACAAGGATTCTTAGCAACGGATTCAACTTTGGTTTGGGGTGCTTTGCATGACGTTAATGATTTTGATTTATATGCAATTCAAGGTTATCAGGGTCAGTCCTTGACTTGTGAAATAATGCCGGCAAATGGCTTTCGTTGGATTCGTGATGTGGATACCAAAATTACCCTGTACAAAGATGATGGTACAACCGCATTAGATGAAAATGATGACTGGGACAACTGGTACGAATTAGTATTCTATAGTCAGATTCTCAATGAGGGAACGAGCAATACGTTTTCAAGAGTTCATGTCGATAGCCTACCTTATAGCGGTACCTATTATCTCGATGTGTACAGCTATTACGGAACTCATAATGGCGGCAATCCCTCATTCTCCAATCCCTATGTCGGCTCATATAATGTTTGTGCCGTCATGAAAACAAAGGTGGGAGTGAATGAAAATAAACAGCTGCCGATTGAGTTTTCATTGAGCCAGAATTATCCCAATCCGTTCAATCCGACAACAAACATCAATTATAGTTTGGCCAACGCCTCTAATGTAATAATAACGATTTACAATGTGATGGGGCAAAAGGTCATTACCTTGTTGGATCAGCCACAAGCAGCGGGCAGATATTCAATCCATTGGAACGGTCAGGATAAATCTGGCCAACTTGTTTCCAGCGGTATTTATTTGTACCGAATTGAAGCAGGCGAGAAATTTGTGCAAACAAAAAAAATGATGTTTCTTAAATAACCAAGACGATTGAATTAGAAATTAGAGTCTGATGATTAATTTCATCAGGCTCTAATTTTACTTGATGAGAGTTCTTGTAGCAGACACTAAAGGCAGTAATTTTGATGTTTAGGCACTGATTTTTAATGCTGAATTAATGAAAAAATATAGTCAGATATAATCATGCCCAAAATGTTCTCCTTACTCCTGCATCTCCAAGACATTCGTCACCATTGAATTTTTATTTATCACAGGACATGGCTTTTTTTTATGAGCTTAAAGATAGGCTGAAAAATGAAACTAAAATTTTATGTTTTTAATTTGCTAATCCCTGTCATATTATTGGGTCAAGATGGAGAAATCGAACCCAATAATACCATCCAGGAAGCCAATGAGCTGTCGCTTGGCGACCGAGCAATTCTAGCAGCCCAATTTCACTCAGTGCTGGATGTCGATTATTTTGCTGTCGATTGGCTGAAGACAAATATGTATTACGTGACCAGCATCGAAAGTGATAAAAATGTAACTCCTTATATTGAATTATATTATGAAAATAATCCGACCAATCTTTTATCGAGTGATATTAGCGGCAGAAACGGTAATAGGAATTTCAGATTATCCGGCTATGTGCCGCCATACAATGGTCGCTATTACCTAAAGGTCTATGATGCGAATCATTCATTGGGCGCCTATAAAATAAGAGTAGCTGGTGGACGAGGCCATAGCGATTTAATCGTCCACGAACCGGATAATTCGATAGGTATGGCTGCTTACACTAACTTGCTTAATGAAGCGGATACCACTTATGGCGCATTGTACCCAGCTAATGATATCGATTATTACAGAATCAGTGCTAACGCTGGAGCAAGATATGTCATTGGCACGATGCCGATTTTAGATTTGCAGCCGCGCGACACTGACAGCTATATTTATCTCTTAAATAATTCGGGCAGCATATTGAATGAAAATGATGATTTGGGAACTGTCGCTACGCCAAGTGGAAATGTCAACTGCACCTTCTCACAAATGAAAGGCGTTTTCCCGATAACCAGCACTTATTATATTGCGGTAAGAAGTTATTACAATACCAACTATGGGCAAATCATCAACGAAAGTAATCCTCCTATGGGCGAGTATGCTCTTTATTACTTAGCTGATGAATCACCATCGGCAGTAGCTTTTGCCCGCTATCCGCATGTAGAATGCCCGACCACCAATTCAATATTAGTCCAGTGGAACACTCTTATCGCCCAGCCAACAGTCTTGAGATGGGGCGAAACAGAGGATTGCCCTAATACGATTTCGTTTCCAGAAGAAACGAACGATCATTTGGTAAAGATTTCCGGCTTGGCGGCTGATAAAAAATATTTTTATCAGGTTTTGGCAGAAAACGATAGCTCGGCAGTTGAATATTTTTATCCAGCAAAGCCTGTTTTCAACAAACTAGTTAAACTTTTTGTCATCAGTGATTCTAGTCCTTATTCTGGTGGAGGCAGTTCGCCGGAACAATTGGCAGTTGCTGCCCAGATTATGAAAAAAGATTATGATTTTGGCTTGCATGCAGGGGATGTGAATCAACATCGCGGCGAAGAGTATGATCTGGTATTTTTCGAACCGTACAAAGATATATTGAAAAATAAAACTCTTTTCACTTGTATTGGCAATCATGACAACTACCAAGATGGTGCGCAAACCTATTTGGCTTCATTTAATTTGCCGCACAACAATCCAGATAGTACAGAGAGATATTATTCCTTTAATTATGGACATGTACATTGCATCGCTTTGGACACCAATATTCCTTACTATTCAGGCAGTCCGCAAAAAGAGTGGTTCATTCAGGATCTACAATCCGAGCTAAGAAAACAGACGATGTGGACGGTGGTGTTTTTTCATCATCCGCCATGGAGCGAGGGCTGGCCTGACTTTCCCGGAGAAATCGAGGTCAGAAATGAACTGGTCCCGCTTTTTGAGCAGTACAAAGTCGATATCGTTTTTAATGGTCATACCCATGATTATGAGCGGGGACTACTTAATGGCGTCTACTATATTATTTCTGGAGGTGGAGGTGCACCTTTGGAAGAAGGAATTCAGGCGTATGACTATGATCATGTTACTGTTTGGATAAATCAGCATCATTTTACCTATCTTCGATTTTTTGACAAAGAGCTGGAAGTTCAGGCGATAAACAAAGATGGTCAAATCATTGATCTCTTCTATGCTGAGAAAGAAACTTCTGAGGTTGATGGTAAACACTTGGCAATGAAAGAAGTTATTCCTGAAAATTACCAATTATTTCAGAATTACCCGAATCCCTTCAATCATTCGACTACTATTAAATTTGCTATGAAGCATGCTGGTAGCGTCGAAGTAAATGTTTTTGACATCCACGGCCAATTAGTAAAAAATATTGTGGCTGGTTTTGCCAATACTGGAATTTTCCAAGTTGATTGGGATGGCACCAACAATTCGGGGGAGGTAGTTAGCAGCGGCGTTTACTTTATCCAATTGAAGACAGCTAATTTTAAGCAAACGCAGTCGGCAATATTTTTAAAATAAATGGTCGAAATTTAGCAGAAGAAATTTATAAGCTTTGTCTGGCAAAAATATGTATTGTCCTAAAAAGTCTTTTAGCAACTTAACTTTTTTATTGTTAGCCACAATGATCATTGTTTTCCTCTGCCAATTTTCCTGTTCAAAAAAGAAAAATGGGGAAGAGGTAATTTTGGCAAAGGTGGGCGACGAAGTAATCACCGTGAAGGATTTTCGTTACAATTATGAATTAGGTTTGCCCCTTCTGAAATCCGGACCTGATCCCAAAAGGACCTATTTGTTATACATGATCAAAGAAAAAACTCTTGCCGCTCAGGGGAAAAAAATGGGCCTCGAAAAATCCGAGCGAGTCATTCAACTGGAGAAAGAATTGCTCGATGAATTATTGGTCGAGCAATTGTTTGAAAAAGAAGTTAATGAAAAAATAAAGATAACGCCAGAAGAAATAAAAGATGCTATTGCCAAATCAGCTGTAAAATGGAAATTGCGCTATTGGGCAGAGCCCAATGAAGAATTTGCCAACAGTATTTGCCAGGCGATGCGCCAGCGCGGCTACAGCGACGTGGTGGCTGAGATACTAAAGAATAATCCTGAAGTAAATTTGCAGGCTAAAGATTTTGATACGGATTTTTTATCCTGGCTTGACATTTCACCTGAATTGCTCGAGGCGATAAAAGATTTGCCTATAGGTGAAATATCAAATCCGATAGAACTAAATGGTGCTTATTTTATTTTTCAAATCGTCGACATTCGGCGCGAGCCGTTGACTGACTATGATTTTGGTGTTAAAGCGGAGAGCTATAAAAAAATTTTGTTCTATCGTCAATCGCTGGAGAAAGCGAAAAAATTTGTCTCCGATTACATGGCGCCCAAAAATGTTGTCACCAAAGGTTCATCATTTCGAAAGTTAGCCAGTGCCCTATTAGAATGGGACGAAAAATATAAAAAATCAAACAAGAGTTTTCTTGAAGCCATTCAATCCGCCAAAGCAGAAGACAAAGCGCTGCTCAGTTTAAAAAATAGTTTAGAAGAAACATTAGTTACTTTTGAAAACCAAAAGTGGAGTTTAGACGATTTTATCCATCAGTATAATGCTAAGGCCATTAAATTCCCATCGGAAGGCGGCAAAAATTTTAAGAGTGTTTTGAATCAGCACATCGCTCTAAAGGTGCGCAATTACTTTTTCATCAAAGAGGCAAAAGGCAGAAAATTGGACAAGTCACCAGCGGTTCAAAAGGAATTGAATCAATGGAGAGAAAAATGGATTTATGAAGAAGCACGTGAACTCTACACTGCCTCGGTGAAAGTAACTGAAGAACAGGCCAGTCTCTATTTTGAAAAAAATAAAGATAAATATAAAATTCGTTGGGACGATGAACCCAAATTCAAAGATTTTATCAATCAAGCAAAAAGAGATGCTGCAATTCAAAACGCTAAAAATATTCTTAATCGGAAAATCGATTCATTGGCAGTTTATTTCCCGGTGAAAATTAATCATCAGGTGTTAGATACAATAGAAGTGATCGATGCTAAAAAATCCAGATGGCTGAGTCTTCAGGCTTTTAAGCGAAGTTCAAACAGAATGATTGTCCCTATTGTTGATCCTGCATGGGGCTGGTAAGGAGACAAAATGAATCAGCCGATCGAAAAAGATCGAACTTATGAAATATGGCGCTGGAAAGTTTTTGCGATAACCTGGCTAAGCTACATGGGATTTTATTTGACCCGCTCTTCTTTTTCAGTTGCTAAAATTGGCATTGAAAAAGATGTGCAGATATCGATGTCGCCTGAACAAATGGGACTTGTTGATGGCATTTATTTAACGGCGTATGCCATCGGCCAGTTTGTCTGGGGCATGTTGGGCGATAAAGTCGGCACGCGCCGCGTAGTCCTGATCGGATTATTGTCTTCTGTTGTGGCCGGGTTTGCTATGGGCATTTCTTCGATTATTTTAACGTTCGGCATATTCAATTTACTTCAAGGATTTAGCCAATCGACGGGTTGGGCACCGCTAGCTAAGAATGTCAGTAACTGGTTTTCCATGCATGAGCGTGGCATAATCATGGGATGGTGGTCCACGAACTATGCGGTTGGTTCGCTAGTCGCCGCGCCGTTCGCTGGCCTGATGGCAGATGTTTTTCAGAATTGGCGTTTTGCTTTTTTTATGCCGGCCCTGCTGCTTTTCTGCGTCGCCATTCTGTTTTTATTTTTGCAGCGCAATAAGCCGACAGATGTTGGTTTGCCTCCCGTTGAAGAATATCATCATGAACCTAAACCAATCCTATCTCAATCTGGTTCTGCCGACGAAGAACCAGAAGAAGGTTCGTGGAAAGCTATTTTGTTGGTCATAAAAAATCCAATGGTCGGATTATTATCTGCCGTTTATTTTTTTCTGAAACCAACCCGCTACGCAATTTTGTTCTGGGGACCAAAATTCGTTCATGATTTGCTCAATACCGGCATGGCTGAATCGGCTATCATTAGTGTTTCCTTTTTTCTGGCTGGACCTTTGAGTGTTTTGTTCGCTGGCTATATTTCAGATAAAGTCTTCCATTCCAAAAGGATACCTTACAGCGTTATTGCCTTGCTATTGTTAGCTATAGTATTATTTTTCTTTATGAGTATTGCAGCACTCAAAAGCAAACTCGTACTGGCTGGATTGCTCTTTACGGTTGGTTTCCTATTGTACGGACCCGACTCTCTGGTCAGTGCTACGGCAGCTATCGATTTCGGAACCAGTAAAGGCGCCTCAACCGCTTCTGGTTTGATTAATGGATTTGGCTCCATCGGAGCAATCGTGGGCGGAACCATTCCCGGGCTTTTTCATCAAATTCTCGGCTGGAATGGCGTCTTTGCTTTTCTTGCAAGTATGGTTTTCATTGGCAGTGTTATTATGATACCGAAATGGAATGCCTTGCCTAAAACTGTGGAGAAATAATTCTGGCCGGCTAAAAAGTAACAAAATACATGACAAGCATCCTTTAAGGACGCCCATTAAATTGGCAATTTAGTGTAAAAATGATGTGAGCGGCTATCGAAGAAAGGGATTTGTGAATGATATTTCCCCAAATATTGTCGAGCTTATATCAAGCGGCTATATTATAAACTCAAACAATTAAGAAAAGAATAGTAATAAAAACTCAGTTGGTTTTGTCAAAATAGTGCTTGAAGAGTTGTTTACAGTCTAAAATGAAGGAAGAGAATAAATGGAGAAGAAACAATATTTGTTTTGTCCGGGGCCGGTTAATGTATCAGAAGCAGTTAAAAAATCTTTGCCACATTTAGATATCTGTCACCGTGTTCCTGATTTTGAAAAAATAATGCTCTCATTGCAGCAGAATCTGCACAAAATTTTCAAAGCAAATAGTGAATATACCATTTTATTAATTACTGGTTCTGGAACCGCTGCCAATGAGACCGTGATTTCATCGTTTTATTTAAATCGCGATCATGTGCTATTGATAAATAATGGAGAATTTGGCTGCCGCTTGGAAGAGTTATTGGCTATTCATGGAATAAAGACCACTGTTTTGTCTTATGAATGGGGTAGTCTTCCCAATTTGGCGGAAATAGAAAATCAGTTGAAACAAGACAAATCCATCACTGGAATGGCAGTAGTTTTCCATGAAACAAGCACTGGAATGATTAATCCAGTCAAACAAATAGGAAAATTATCGAAACAGTACGGAAAAACACTTTTTGTTGATGCAGTCAGCGCGCTTGGAGGCGAAGATGTGGAGGTAGTTAGAGATCACATCGATTTTTGTACTTCTTCAGCCAATAAATGCCTTGCTAGCTATCCGGGTGTTGGCATAATTTGCGCTAAAAGAAGCTGCCTTGAAGCAACGAGACATAACAAAATAAAAGTCGCTTATCTCAATCTGCATCGGATATGGGAATATTCAGAAAAGTATCATCAGACACCGAACACACCTTCGGTTACATTATTCATCGCCTTGGATGCGGCAGTGAAACATATTGTCGAGGTGGGGTTGGAAAATCAGATTAATCGCTATCGACGAAATGCCAATGTGATAAGAGACGGCATTAAGAAAATGGGGTTGAGAATGTTGCTTGATGGCGAGCATGCTTCCAATACGGTGACCTCAGTTTTTTTGCCAGACAATGTTGACCTTGATGTATTCATCCAAAAATTAGAAGTTAAAGGCTACACGGTTTATTCAGGCAAGCGGCATCTGAGAAAACAGGGCATGTTTCAGATAGCTAATATGGGAGCGATTACGGAAGAGATGTGTGTCCGTTTTTTAGAGGTTCTATCCGATACGATAAAGGAGTGCCACGCATAGCAATTAATTTGGTTAAAACGAGCGATTGATTGTTCTGCGTTTGCTGTCTGTTTCAAGATATAAAGGATTAATCTGGCGTTGGAGTTTTGATCAAGATGGAAAAGGTATCAGAGCCTGAGATTGTTTTTTTTGATATGGACTATACCATTTTGGAAAATGATTGTGATGTACTTTGGAAAAATTTTTTGGTAGATCAAGGAATCGCGCCGACCAGGCACAAACAAAAAGCGCTTTATTTTTTGGATCTGCATCAAAAAGGAAAACTGCCAGTGAATAAATATATTCAATTTCAAATGAAGGAATTTTCCGGCAGCACCCCGCAAAAAATGCGTGAATTGTCTCAGTATCATTTCGATTTATATGTGAAGCCATTCATTTATCCACAAGCAAAAACAGAAGTCTTGAAGTTAAAAAGAACCGCTGCCGCTGTCGTTTTATTGACCGGGACAAATGAAGTTATTTCAGCTCCCATTGCTGAGCACATTGGCTTTACCGATTTAATTGCGACGAAATTGGAGTTAATTGATGGAAAATATAGCGGGAAAGTTGCTGGTGATTTTTTGATCCGCGAAAAGAAGCTGAAACGGGCAACTGAATTTTGCCGACAAAGAGGGAGACAACTTTGGCAGGCAGCATTTTATGCGGATAGCGTGAACGATATTTTTCTGCTCGAACGGGTTGGCATGGCAACGGTAGTAAATCCCAATAAGCAACTCAAAGAAATTGCTAAAATGAAAAACTGGCAGACTGTCTGTTGGTCGTTAACATAAATCGAATGTCAAAGGAGCTTAACATGTTCGGATTTATGGGAAAGATACTTTACGTCGATCTTTCCAGTCAAACCTGGCAGGAAGTGAAAAAAGAGAAGAAGTTTTATCATCAATATTTGGGGGGATCATTTCTGGCCGCCAGGCTTTTTCAGGACGAACTGAAAAAGACACCATTTAACAATGCTTTTGATCCAGCGAATCCTCTCATTTTTGCCACTGGGTTATTTGCCGGAGAAAATGTTTGTGGAGCTACCAGAGTTAATGTGTTCACACTTTCAGCTGAAACAACCGGGACCTACCTTTCTCAAGCTGGTGGTGAATTTGGCCCAGAATTAAAGCGGATGGGATTTGATGCCCTGGTAATCAAAGGAAAGGCAGATTCTCCGTTGTATTTGAAAATGAAATCTCAGGGCAGCGCTTTTACCTGTGAATTTTTGGAGGCACAGCATTTGTGGGGCAAAGATAGAGTTGTCTCGCGAGCAATGTTGATGAATGAATTGACCGAAAAATTCAGCCTGGCGCTGATTGGGCCGGGCGGTGAGAATTTAGTCGCCTGTGCTAATATTATGTTCGAGCAGGATCATTATGCTGGCAGGGGGGGAATGGGCGCCGTGATGGGTTCCAAAAATTTAAAAGCGATTTGCATAGCTGGCGACAAAAAGCCTATCTTCAAAGATCGGACGCAAGCGATGGCTATTAACAAAAGAGGAGCGACAGCTTTTAAGAAAGTTGATCCGTCCGGTTTTATGGGCACGTTGCGCTATATGGGCACTTTTGGCTTAATGGCTTTGAACCAGGCAGCGGGCAATTTGCCGGTGCGCAATTTCAAAGAAGCTTTTTTAGACTCAGCAGATTTCGAAAACGAAATCAGCCATGGTCACGCTGGTGGAAAATACGTCGGCAAACTGAACGCCTGCAAAGCCTGCTATGTGGCGTGCAAAAAACGATATAATAAAGAATCGGCTTTTGCCGATTACACCAGTTTAGCAGAATATGAAAGCATTGCCTTGTTAGGACCAAACATCGGTCTAAAAGAGGATTTGACTGACGGATTGCGAGCCTGTGAGTTGTGTAACAGGCTGGGATTGGATACCATTTCAGTCGGCAGCATGGTCGCCTGGTTGATGGACTGTTTTGAGCATAAAGTGCTGGATGAAAAAGAGCATGCTTATTCCATTCGATTTGGAGAAGGCGATAAAGCCTGCCGACTGATTGAGGATATCGCGTTGAGAAAAACAAAAATTGGTCGGGTGCTTGCTGATGGTATTCTAAAAGCAGTGGATACTTTTGGCGCGGCGACCAGACCTTATCTCAGGGCAGCACGGGGAGTTGGCTTTCCTGCGCACATGCCACGGAAAAAGCCGGGCATCGGCTTTGGTTATTTGACCGGTCATAACCCCGCTGATCACATGAAATTGGAGCATGATTGGATTGCCAGTGATCCGGTCAGCCTAAAAGCTTTTGGGTTGACTATCAGCTCAGCGCCACCTGCGCTCGATCCAAACAAAGTGGAAATTGCCAAAGTCACGCAGGATTATTATTCATTGATAGATAGCTTGAGCTTGTGCCTGTTTGTATTTGGACCGGGGAATATTTATTCATTTGAAGAAATTGCTAACATGGTCAATGCCGCGCTGGGATCAAATTTCAGCTTCAACGACCTGATGAAAATAGGCGAGAAGAGCAATTTGCTGCAACGAGAACTTTATTTTAGACTCGGCGGAAAAGACGAGGAATTTTTGCCTTACCTGAAAGAGGAGATTCCCAGTGGTCCCTCAAAAGGCAGCAAAATAAAGGAAAGTGATTTTTATATCGCCCGAAAACATTACAATAGCCTTTGGGAAAAGGCCAAATTAATAAATGAGGAGAGCTAAAATGCCAGATAAAAGACACACTTATTCTTATCCAACGCGGATTGAATACGGCCCTGGCGCAGTGAAAGATCTGCCAAAAGCTGCACACACAGCCGGGTTCAAAAAAGGATTATTGGTAACTGATCAAGGATTGGAAAAAGTTGGTTTAGCCGAAATGGTACGAAATTATTTTTACCAAGCCGGTATTCACCTGACAACGTATGATAAAGTCAAGCCGAATCCAGTCGATGATAATGTGTACGAGGGAGCGAAGCTTTTCAAAGAATCGAAAGCCGAATTTATTGTGGCACTGGGCGGCGGCTCGCCAATGGATGTCGGTAAAGCAATCAAAGTAATAGCAACTCATGATGGTCCGTTAGAAAAATATGATGACACCAAAAACGGCTCTGCTTTTATCAAAAACAACATGCCTCCTTTTTATGCCATCGCTACCACCGCCGGCACAGGCAGTGAAGTGGGCCGGAGCAGCGTAATCACCTTACAGAGCACCAATAAAAAGACTATTATTTTTTCACCGTTTATGATGCCGACCATTGCGGTACTGGATGCTGAATTAACCACTTCTTTGCCGCCGCATTTGACAGCGGCAACAGGAACAGATGCCCTAGTGCATAATCTTGAAGCTTACCTTATGGATAGTTTTCACCCCTTGGCTGATGGTATTGCCAAAGAGGGAATTCGAATTTGTGTAAAGAGTTTGCCTGTCGCGGTAAAAAATGGAACTGATATCAAAGCGCGGGGCGAAATGCTGATGGCTTCGTCGATGGGTGCGATTGCCTTTCAAAAAGGGCTGGGCATCAACCATTCGATTGCTCACGCTCTGGGAGTATTTTATGACTTGCATCATGGATTGGCCAATGCTGCCGTGTTGGTCGAGGTGATGAAATTTAATATTAAAGATGCAAAAGTTAAAACGAAAATGGCTTCACTGGGAGCTGTTTTTGGCACGACTAACGATGCTGAAAAAGTGATCGCAAAATTGGAGAAGTGGCTTGATTCAATTGAGATGAGTAAAACATTGAGCGAATTGGGCGTCGATAAAAATCAAGTTCAGCAGATTGAGGATTATGCGCTGGAAGATCCCTGTTGCCCGCTAAATCCGCGCCGAGTGGAAAAAGGTGATGTTGTTCGGATTTTGAAGAAATTATTTTAGCGGTGACGGAAAGGATAGTCATAATTTATGATCAAAGCAATTACCTTTGATTTGTGGGATACGGTATTTATTGATGATTCAGATGAGCCGAAACGAAAAGCTGCTGCTAGACCGACTAAAGCTGAAGAACGAAGGCTATTGGTTCATCAATTCATCGAACGACATCAGCCAATTGAGATAGAATTTGTCAATGTTGTTTACAATGGTATTGATGCTGCGTTCAGCAAAGTGTGGCATGAGCTCCATGTTACCTGGTCAGTCCGCGAAAGACTTGATTTAATTTTTAAAGGATTAAGACAGCAATTACCAAAAGCGGAACTGGATGAGCTTGTTCGGCTTCATGAAGAAATGGAATTAGAATTTCGTCCTGATGTGGTGAAGGATTTTCATGGCGCTTTAAGGGAATTAAAAAAGCATTATAAGTTAGGCGTCATTTCCGACACTATTTTTAGCCCAGGCCGAGCGCTGCGTCAACTTTTACGCGATGAAGGCTTGTTGGGGCTGTTTGAGGTTTTAATTTTTTCCGATGAAAGCCGTCACTCCAAGCCAGCGCCGCAGGTGTTTCAGGCAGCGATAACAGCGCTGCAGGTCCCACCACAACAAATTATCCATATAGGAGATCGCGAAAATAATGATATTTTCGGCCCACATCAAGTGGGAATGAAAGCGGTTCTGTGTGCGGCTATACTTGATCGCGGAAGTGCCGCTACCCAGGCAGAGGCAACATTCTATTCCTACAAAGATTTGCCAGGACTAATTGAACGACTGAACGAAAATGATTAGCTTCGGAGAAAAAGATGAAGGAAAACTTACGTTTTTTGATAATAGATGGATACCCCAAACCGAGTCGAGATCAATTTGAAAGGGTGGGCATGGTTTTAGCTGGACAATTGTACGCTAATCTATTATTGCGTTATCTGCCCACGGCTGAATATGACATTTTTTATTCCAGTGATCCCGGTGTGCAATTGCCCGATGAACATGGACTGAAAAAATATCAGGGGATTCTGTGGCCAGGCTGCAATCTGACTATTTATCATGACCATGATCCAAGGGTAAAAAAAATGCTTGATCTGGTTAAGCTCGGATATGAAATTGGTGTGCCGCAGTTTGGCAGTTGTTGGGCGGCTCAAATTGCGGTTTATGCTGCTGGCGGTGAAGTCAAAGCAAATCCAAAAGGCAGAGAGATGGGTGTGGCTCGCAAAATCTACCTGACAGAAGAAGGCAAAGCCCATCCTATGTATGAAGGTAAACCATTGGTGTTCGACCATTTTATCAGCCATGATGATGAAATTACCAAACTGCCACCTGGTGCTGTTCGATTAGCTGGAAATGATTTCACCAGCGTGCAAGCAGTTTCAGTTAAACACAAAAAAGGTGTTTTTTGGGCTACCCAGTATCATCCAGAATACAGTCTCTATGATATTGCCAGGCTGATAGTCGCGCGGGAGGAAAAACTGACGAGAGAGGGCTATTTTAAAAATCATCAGGATGTGGAAACTTATGTTAATAATTTGGAGGAAATTTACAGAAATCCTAACCGAAAAGATTTGCGCTGGCAGCACAATATAGATGATGATGTCCTTTCCGATTCGATTCGAGAACGTGAATTCGCTAACTGGTTGAAAAAGCAAGTAATAAATTCAAGCCAAAATAAATGAAGTTTCGCTTTAATTATTTAAGCTGTGCAGAGAATAGGCTTGAGGCTCAGCAAAGAAGCCGAAAAACCTATCGGATAACTTTAAAATATTTTTCGCATTGTTTGAGAT
>CAZNDR010000028.1:0-16169 GCA_964571835.1 uncultured Cytophagia bacterium
GCCTTAACAAGCTGTCCACGAACTAAGACTTTTAAAGCCAAATATACAATATATTGGCAATCAATAAATTGATGTTACTATACATTAAAAAATTAATCATTTTTGCCAGTTCGTGGACACGCTGAAAACACCTTTTGAAACACCGGTGCTAGCCAGGATCGCTATTAAATGCCTCGCTCAAAAATGACGGCTTTGCCGAATAGAACGAAGCCATCACTGTCAATGGCGCTATCGAAAAATTGGTGGCGCTAAAAACCATGTCCCAATCCAAATACAAGCCCTATTATATTGCCAGTGCGGCATTCATCGGAGGCGGATTGATAACCTATCTGGCGCTGCAAAAAAATGACAGTGGTAGCAGTTCCAGCGATTGGCCGCAACTGCCAAGGCGACCGAATTAAGGTTCAGATTCAGATTAAGATATTTTTTTAGCCGTACCTATCCGTGGGCAACAACAACAAAAAAAATGACCGTTTAAAAAAAACATTGATTGTTATTTATAAATTTCCTATAACCCGGCCTCTTGGTCAAAAAAATGAAGCTGCTGCTATCAGTACCAATTTTGACTGAGATTAAATTAGTTGCAAAAAGGAGAAGGAAAAATAAATAAAGTAACGATGGTTAGTGATGAATTTTCCACGCCAAGCAATTTATACAATTTAAGCCACAAAGACCCAACAATCGCCTCGAGCTTAGTGATTTGTTAAGTGCCGCAGTTTGGCCATGCAAGGCGGTTAGCGAATTGAGCCAATTAACATATTTTTTTTTAAGTGAAAAAAGAAGCAGGTCGGAATTGATGCCTCGCTCGACAGGAGAATGAGACGACTCAAATTGGGAATGCCGAAGGTGGATTTCGGAATGAAATAAAATGCGAAAGATGACACTGAGTCTCGATAAAAAAGATAATTCCGCCTTTGGCTTTCGAAAATCAGAATTCCAAAATCAGTAGGGAAAAGGGGAATTAGTTACACCACGTCGATCGCTTTTTTTCGGGAACGGGCGCGGTCCTTGAAAAATTCGATTATACCGGGCAACACCGAGATAATAATAATTGCCAAGATAACTAGCGAAAAATTTTTTTTCACCACTGGCAGATTGCCAAAGAAATAGCCGCCCAAAATGAAAGCTGCCACCCAAGCCATGCCACCAATAACATTATAGCTAATAAATTTGCCATAGGACATCACCCCGATTCCAGCCACAAACGGTGCAAAGGTGCGGATAATGGGAATAAAACGGGCAATCACGATGGTTTTACCGCCATGGCGCTCGTAAAAGGCGTGGGTGCGATCGAGATATTCTTTTTTGAGAAAACGTATGCTGCCGCTGAAAGCGCGCGGGCCGATGTAATTGCCGATCCAGTAATTAGCGGTATCGCCAAAGATGGCAGCGATTGATAGCAAAATGATGAGCTGGTGGACACCCAACGCTCCCATCGCAGCGAACGTGCCGGCAGCAAATAGCAGCGAATCTCCCGGCAGAAAGGGGGTGACCACAAAACCTGTCTCACAAAAAATAATGAAAAACAAGATCAAATAGGTCCACAGACCATAATTGCTGATGATCTCGTTCAAATGCTGATCCAGATGCAAAAAAAATTCAAAAAGAGTTTTAATCAGCTCAAAAATGGCGTCCATTCAGGCGACTCCTTGGCAGGTTGAAGGTGCAAGTATTTTGCTCTCTAAAACGATAGAGACGAAGGTTAAGTTCCATTTCTCAACTTAGATTAAGGCATCTTGAGTTGTCCTTGCTATTAAGATCAATAAGATTTTTTATCTGCCAATGAGAGCAGACAAATTCTAAAATTGTGGTCCTTTAATAGCCAGCCGAGATCGATTACCATTTGACTTTATTACCTTTTTGCCTGCAAGCCTTAGTGGCTGAATTGTTTCGATATTCCAATGTTAGAGCACCAATGTGACCCATTAAATGAGTCTATGGCATGATAACTAAAAATCACAAAAATTCCATGCTCACATCTCAAACTGTTGCGGAGCAGTTCTTTCACGATTGAATGCTGCACAAGAACTGTTTATTCTGCTTAGCGAAATTTAGTATGAATGACCAGTTGAAAAAAACCAAAGGAACTGAAGGGCCAAAGCTCAAAGAATTGGTGGGGAAATTAACAGATCTCCGTTCTAAAGAACAGAGCTATTCAATTTTCATGAATAGCTCCGCCATTTATGGCGGAGAAACTTATGAAATCCGAAATCACGTGGGTTTTAGCCCAATCAGCTTTTTGACTGGTCATTCATATATTTAGTTAATTGTTATTTATCTAAATGTTGACGGTTGATTTTTGCTTTTGTCGAGCATTGCCGAAGCAAAAATGAAAAGAGCAACAGTTGTGGCCAGTAAGTTCTTTGCTCTCCCTTCCATGGCTGAAACTTTTTTTGCTTTTGGGGGGCGTCAAAATTATTAATGACAAGTCTTTTAATTTTCCAATTAGTACAGTAAGCTATTTGTCTAATCCTCTATTCACTAAATTCATCCAGTTTATCGCTCCACAAAAATCTTTTTGTTTCTGTCGCAATCACGCCGCTCAGAAACAACAGCGAAATTAAATTGGGAATCGCCATGAGTCCGTTGGCAATATCGGCGAAGGACCAGACCACTGGCATGGTGGCGACAGAGCCGACCATAACCATAATCACCCAGAGCAAGCGATAGGGCTGGATGATCTTGCTGCCGAACAGGTATTCGGCGGCTTTTTCACCGTAGTAGGACCAGCCGAGAATGGTGGAAAAAACAAAGGTGAGCAAGCCGATGGTCAGGACGATCGGCCCGACAACAGGAATATCGGCAAAAGCGGCTTTGGTGAGCGCAGCGCCAGAAAGTCCCTTTAGCCAGGCTTGTGAATTAACCAGTACCAGTCCAGTCAAGGCGCAAACAACGACCGTATCCCAGAAGGTACCGGTGGAGGATACCAATGCCTGTCGGATCGGATTTTTGGTTTTAGCGGCGGCAGCGACAATCGGCGCGCTGCCAAGCCCAGATTCGTTAGAGAATAGCCCCCGTGCGATACCGAAACGAATTGCCTCGCGGACGCCAGCGCCGATAAATCCACCAATAGCTGCATGTCCCGTAAAAGCGCTTTTGAAAATTAGCCGGATAGTATCCGGAATCGCCTGGGCGCCCAAGATCAGCAGTACTAAACAGCCTAACACGTAGAAAACTGCCATAAATGGTATCAATGTTTCGCAGACTCGGGCAATAGATTTTATCCCGCCCAGAATCACAATCGCCGTCAGAATGGTCATTAGTGTTCCTGTTATCCAGTGGGAAACTTTGAACGTCTCATGGACCATGGTGGAAATGGAATTAGCCTGCACCATATTGCCAATACCGAAGGCAGTGACAGCGGTGAGGGCAGCGAAGATCATCGCCAACCATTTCATTTTCAGACCTCGCTCCAATACGTACATCGGTCCCCCAGCCATTTGATTCGTAGGCGTGGTAATTCGATATTTGACAGAGAGAACAGCTTCGGCATATTTGGTGGCAATGCCAAATACGCCAGTCAGCCAAATCCATAACACGGCTCCGGGACCGCCAGCTGCTACTGCTGTTGCTACGCCCACGATATTTCCCGTGCCAATAGTAGCAGCCAAAGCAGTGGTCAGCGCACCGAAATGGCTGACATCGCCCGTACCTTCAGTCTTGCGCTGAAACGACAGCTTGATCGCTTTGCCAATATAGCGCTGAATAAATTTCAGTCGAAAAGTGAGAAATAGATGCGTTCCAAACAGCAGCACTAGCAATGGGATGCCCCAAACCCGATTGCTAATTTCGACCAACGATTTTTCCAGACCTTGCATGAAATTCCCTTCAGTATGATTTGAGTATGAGTCCGTTGAATTAAGGCAGATAATAAATAAATTGGCAATGAAAGTCAAGAGTATTTTTGCGTGTTCACCGGTTTGATGTTCCAGGGTTAGAATTAGAGCAATTGTACGCTGGGCAATAAAGGCATGCAAAATATTTATCCAGAAGTGATAATCAATAAATAGAATTAAAAATACGACTAGGAACGGCGGACCTGGTACGGTGGATTTTCTGCCACGCCTACAAAATCCTTGCTTATTAAGAAAAATCTCATTATGTTTACCGCTAAAAAAGGGAATTTTAATGTTGACCTGGACTCAGAGCTACACCCCTGTCCTTCATAATCTAGTACTTTCGGCTTTCGTCGCTGCTTTGCCTGTCATGGTGCTATTAGGCTTGCTGGCCTGGTTTCGGGTGAAGGCGCATGTTGCGGCGCTGCTGGGTTTAGCCTGTTCGCTGCTAATTGCCCTTTTTATTTACCACATGCCCACTCCACTGGTTTTGATGGCGGCTGCCAACGGTGCGGCTTACGGTTTGTTCCCCATTGGCTGGATCGTGCTGTGGGCGATTTTTATTTACGACATTACGGTTGTCACCGGGAAATTTGAAATCGTCAAAGCCTCCATTGCTGGCTTGGGCGGCGACCGGCGCATCCAGGTGCTGTTGATCGCCTTCAGTTTTGGTGCTTTTATCGAAGGCGCAGCGGGCTTTGGCACGCCAGTGGCTATCTCGGCCGCAATGTTGATCGGGCTTGGCTTTAAGCCCTTACCAGCAGCAGGATTGGCTTTGCTGGGCAATACGGCACCAGTAGCTTTTGGCGCGCTGGGGACTCCCATCATTGCCCTGTCTGCAGTTACCGGCCTGCCTATTGAGACATTAAGCGCGGCTGTGGGACGCCAGCTTCCTTTCTTTTCGTTAGTTGTTCCTTTCTGGTTAGTATGGGCAATGACGGATTTTAAAAAAATGCTCGAAGTTTTTCCAGCCTGTTTGACGGCTGGTTTGAGCTTTGCTTTGGTGCAATTTTTTGTAAGTAATTTTTATGGTCCCTGGGTAGTGGACATCGCTGGTTCGACTGTCTCCATGGCCGCACTAGTGATACTGCTAAAATTTTGGCAGCCGCGCACGACCTGGCGTTTTCCTCATGAGCTGGAAAAGAGAAGGCCGGACAAGCCGCTGCAAAATTCACTAACATCAGTGGCGCTGCCTAATTACTTCACAGCACGAGAAACCTTTATTGCTTGGCTGCCATGGCTTTTGCTATCAGTGGTTGTTTTTCTCTGGGGCTTGCCGCCGGTGAAAACGCTGCTGAACAGTTGGCAGGGGGTATCGATTTTTAAATTCCCTGTGCCGTTGCTCCATCAAGCAGTTTTTCGCACCGCGCCTGTTGTGCAACAAGTTAGAGCTGAGGAAGCAGTATTTACTTTCAACTGGCTGTCAGCTACCGGCACCAGTTTGCTGATAGCTGGGATTGTTTCTGGTCTTTTGCTGGGGCTCAAGTTGAGAGAATTGGTGCGGATTTTCGGCAAGACACTGCATCGGGTCAGACTGTCGTTGTTGACCATTGCTGCTATGCTGGCGCTGAGTTTCACCACGCGCTACGCCGGCTTGGACGCGACGCTTGGGCTGGCTTTTGCCAGCAGTGGTCTGCTGTTTCCATTTTTTTCGCCTTTGCTGGGCTGGCTCGGCGTAGCGTTGACCGGCAGCGATACGTCATCCAACGTGCTGTTTGGCAATCTGCAGCAAATCACCGCGCAGCAATTGGGCATTTCAGCAGTGCTGGCCACTTCTGCCAATAGCACTGGCGGCGTAATGGGCAAGATGATCGACGCTCAAAGTATTGTCGTTGCCGGAGTAGCTACCGGCCAGCAAGGCGAAGAAGGCACTATCTTGCGCTATGTTTTTCTGCATAGCCTCGTCCTGGCCATTTTAGTCGGGATATTGATTTTGTTGCAGGCGTATGTTTTCCCGGGCGTGGTGCCCGGGAACAGTAGATAAAAGTCTTAATTGCTTTGATGAAAATTTTAATTTGCTATCTTAACATCAAAAATAAACAATTTCTTGGCAATGACAAACCACATGCATGGTACGTGTCGACTTCCTGCGACGTACAGCGATGCACAAAGGCATCACACTCCCGATTCGTTTAAAAATCATTTTATTAGGCTAATTTCTTAAATTCATTTTGGAAATTTAGGTTGCTAGAAAAATCGCTCCAACAAAGTACCAATATCTATTGCTGGCTCAATTTATTTTTATGCTAAAATTTGGTATTAGCACTTTTTTGATCTTTAAAAAAGTGACCTAAATAGTTTTTACGAAGGCAACTATTCACTCCCAGCAGCTCGAAGGTACCAGGGAACACAAACAAAGAAGAAAAAGCTAAATTAGCTTAACCTGAGGCGGTCAAACTTGCTTCAGAGCGAAACTTGAAAAATGATGAAATGGAAAAAAACTAAGTAACTATTTATTGGTTAAGCTTCTTCAAAGAATATTTGATTGCCAGATTCTTCACTATTTTTAAAAACTGAACGCGGCAAGCGGATTGCTAATTGCTCAAATTAGATATTTTTACCGCCATCAACCAGAAATTCTAAAATTCCCAGCCGCCGCACCAAAATCGCCAGCAATAGAAATACGCCTAAAAATAAAATCACTGTCGGCGAGCTGGGCACATCCATTGCCCAGGATAAATACAAACCGCATACCGTAACAATGGTTCCCAAACCCCAACCGAACAGAATTCTGGTTGACCACTTATTTGAAAATAGCGCTGAGGTGCTGGCAGGGATGATGAGAAAAGCGAAGATGGTTAAAATGCCGCCGACTTGAACCGAAAAAACTACGGCAATTCCAAAGGTGGCATAGAACAGAAAATCCCACCAAAAATGATAATAAGTATTTTCGTCGTTATAAGCATCGGTCAGCGCAAAAAATTTTTTCCTAAATTTAAAATGGAAAAGTCCGATTAGAGCGAACACGAAAAAAAGGACGGTAATTTGATGCCAGTTCACCCACAAAATGGAACCGGCTACCATATCATGGACATGCAATTCACCCCCGGCAGCTTTGTCTAAAATAACCACGGCGCCGGTGGCTGCCACTGCATAAGCAATGCCAATGAGCGATTCCAGCGGTAGGCTCAGCCGCCGACTTTTTAGTAACGAAAACAGCAACGCGGCAGCGGTGGTGAAGCCGATGGCAAAAAGGTACCACCAAATAGTGTGCTCATTGTGGGCGTGCTCGGCGCTGCTGGGCAATAAATCGTGAAGAATGCCGGCGATGGTGCCGCCAAGCGCGGCAATTTGAGCCAGCGCAATATCAATGAAAATTATTTCCCGCTTGATGACATGAATGCCAAAATAAATATTGATGCCGATTAATAGCAGGCAGACGACAAACGGGGCTAACATAAATTCAATAGCAGTCAACATTTTTTGCTCCTGTGAATAAGCTCATTAGCTGCGTTTCATTTTTTGCACAAAAATTTTTGCCAAAGCAAACATAAAGACTAAAATTCCCAGCAAGCATACTATCGCTGGTCCATTGGAAATATCGATTTCATAAGAAAGATAAATTCCGGCAAAGGAGCCAATAATGCCAATCATCCAGCTCCAGAAAAAGCGGTGTGACCATTTTTGCGTGAACAGCGTGGCAATTGCTGTCGGCGCAATGAGCAAAACGAACACCAGAAAAATGCCCCCGATCGGCACGGCGTAAACAACCACGATAGCAAAAGAGATATAAAAAATGAGTTCGAACAAACGCACTTTGTTGAGGGAATAGGGAAGATTGTTTTTTGAGGCGGAGATATTGATGAAGTGTCTTCGCAACAGGAAATGAATCAAAGCAATCGGAACAAAAATAAAGATGCAGTGAAATACATTTTCCCAAGTCACCCAGAGGATATTGCCGGTAATTGTTTTGGAGATGTAGTTTGACCCACCGGGAATTTTTTCCGCCAGCAGCATGGCGATGCCCAGTCCGATGCCATAAATAATGCCGATAATGGCTTCCTGCGGAATAACCTGTTTTTCAAATTTGGTCAAGGAAAAAACTGAAATAACGAGCACAGTGAATAAAAGCGAAAGGTAGCTCACCGCGGCTGAGCCATCGGCGTACCCGAGCAACAAACCGATCATTGAGCCCAGGGCAGCGATTTGCGCCAGGGCGATGTCGATAAAAATGATACCGCGGCTGAGAATGTGATTGCCAAAATAGCCAAGGATTCCGGCCAGCAAAATGCACGCGGTAATCGGCGCGGCTAAAAAAATAATGTTTTCTATCATGCTTCCTCCGCCTTATTTTATATTGGCAAGAATATGATCAATCCAGTAATCCATTAATTCGAAGTTGTCGGTTACTTCGGGGTAGCCGTAAACATGCAAAGGCAAAAATACGGCTTTAATGCCCGTTTTATCTTGTATCATTTGCGGCGATTTTTTTTCAAAATAGCTGGCAACGATCATTAGCTTAATTTGTTGGTCATTGATCAATTGAATCATTTTTTGTACATGTTTGGCTGAAGGAGGGATGCCCGGCTTTGGTTCAATAAAGCCGACAATTTCCAGTCCAAAGGTATCGACAAGATAAGCCCAATTCTTATGATAGGCCATGACTTTTTTCCCGCGAAACGGCAATCCCTTTTTCAGCCAACCGCCCAATTTATCGATAAGCTTGCCGTCTCCATAAGTTTTATCGAGAAATTCGAACAGTGTTTTATTCTTTAATAATTTGGTTAACGTTTCGCCGCCGAACATATTAACCAGCTCGTCGCCAAACAAAGCTCGGTCCACTTTATCGATGAAGGCATCCCGCTGAGTAATATAAAAATCACTGTTGTCTGGATCAATTTTGCGCAGCCCGATGGTAATATTTTCAGCGATAATTTTCCAGTTCAAAGGTCCGGTATGAATGTGAGGATTTCCCATCAAGTGAATATCACCTTCAGTCCGATCCCCTTTTTCCACTTTTTCGAGAACGTCGACACCGTCAGCCACGGCGACAAAGCCCATTTCGCCATCCATAATTTTTTTGTTGCGAGCTTTGTCCAAAAGCGTGGTGGCCCAGATCTCCAGATCCATGCCGGTAGTGATCCACATATCGGCATCGCGCAGCTTCATGGCAAAGCTGGGCTTAGGCGGCACAAAATGAGGATCTTGCTCGCCAGCAGCGATAAATTCAACCGTCGCTTTGTCGCCGACCAAAAATTTCGCAATGGTAGCATAATCGGAAAAGGAAGCGACAATTTTTAATTTCTCCCCAGTATTTTGTCCATGACGATGCTGATGCCGTTGTTGAGCGAAAAGTTGAGAAAACACTAACGAGGTCAAAAGAAGTTGCCAGCCAAGTGATTTTAAATAATTCGATATTTTCATAGATAGCTCCTTGTTTAAAAAAATCCAATTCTCAAATCCCAAAAAACTAATTTAATTCAATTTTGTCATGCCCGGCTATTTTTTGCAAGGTCAATGAATTGTTTCTATTTTGAGCGTTGACAAAAATTAATTTCAATTTTTGCTTTTAAGCCGACTGATGTTTTTGCTCAATGCGCCGAGAGAACTAATAAATTTCATGTTTGTGCGGTCCCATAGCCCAGCAGACATGAAACAGCAGTGTGTGATCATCCGGAAAAGGACCTTGATAATTCAGATAGCTCACAAATTCCCGCTTTGAATATTGATACTGCAATCTGAAAAAAACAAATTCACTTTGCCAGTAATCGACGCAGGCGGTGAAATCCCATTCGTGCTGCTTATTATCCCAGGGCAGCTCGGAATAGCCGATCCTGGTGGAAAGCCAGTATTGAGCATTAATCTTGTTTTGAAGTGAGCTGTAAAAACTAAAGCTGCTCACATTGCCGCTGGGAATTTCTCGGCGGCTGTAAAGCAGCTCGGTTTTCCAATCGATGGTGCGATACTTTGCCCGGTCGCTGGGCACCCATTTTACGGCAAATCCGAGGTCGCTGACATGACTCAGATATTTTTCATTAGGATCATTTTTCCCGGAGGCGCTGCTCAAAGTCCACTCAAAATAGGTATCTTTGGAAAGGTCATAATAATTTTTTAAATAGGCAATCGCCAGTAAATTAAATTTGCCCTGATCAGTAAAACTGTTTCCGGTTCCGCCTCGCATTAATGACAAATCGAGGCTGCTGGCATGGGCAAAAAATAATCTTGGCAGTAAAAAGCTTCCGGCAAAGCCAAAACCGCTCAATCCTTTATTGCTGAATAAATTGACCAACGCTTTGGGACGATCAAACTGTGGAAGCGCATGATCATGATAGCGATTTAATATGCCGAATTCAGTATAAAAAATGCCAGTTTTTAAATTTAAGTTAAATGGCAGGTTCAACCATTCCAGGTACGCCTCTTCAATGCTGATAGCATGTTTGGTTACCGACACAAATGATTTGCCTCGCGTGAAGGGATCAAGCGGCGCAATTAAAGAAAGCTCCATCTCCCGCAATTCAAAGCGATTATTGCCGTAAGAAGCGCTGCTCGGTTCGCTGATAAATTTATTTTTGGTCGAGGAAATCGCCGCGAAAAAGTCGCCGCCCAAACTGATGTTGGGATTTAATCCGGCCTGCTGGCGGTCGCCGGTATGAAACCTCTTTGCCAATCCCACCTCTTCTTTTTTCTTGACAGATGATAATTGGGTCGCTGCTTCCAGTAGTTTTTTTATTTCATCTTCTTTCTCCTGTTTTTCGATTTTTGCTTTTATTTCGCTTAATAATTTGTCGAGCTCTTCAAGCCGCTGAGCTATTGTGTCGCTTTCAATTTTCATTTTTTCGGCCACAGAGGCATCAGCCTGATGGGAAATATTTTCTTGGGCAAGAAAATTTTCCTGAGCCATTGGCAGAAAAAAAATCATCGAAAGGCAAAATATAAAAAATTTGTTCTTCACGAAAGACCTCCTCATATTTTATCTGTTTTGAAAAGAGCAAGGAGTCGAAGAAAGATTTCGTCTTTAAATTGAATTGCAGAAAAATAAGCGAAAGAAAAAATTATCCTGCCAACGAGTGCGCAATCCAATTCTATTTGGAAAATGATAAATATTTTTTTTTACGACATCTTAAATCGACTGGTAACTTGCAACGCTATCATTTTTTATAAAATGAATTTTTGTCGTATTCAAAAATTACCTTAAAAAGGGAAAAAATTTTTTGAGCAAGTTTTTTATAATTATCAATGGCAAGCTAAAATAGCTGGAGGGGCGCGCAGGATAGGGATGAATATTTGGGTTTTATGAACAATGCCTTTTTTTAGGTTAGTCAAGAAATAGATAGGCTGGCAAAAAATCGCCAATAAAAAGCACAGCGAAATGAAGCCATCGATCGACATTATTGAATTAATAATGAGATGATCGATTTGAGAATGCTGGTGTCGAGTTGCTGGCGAATTATCTTCGCTATTGCGTGGAAAGGCATGTCCGTGGACGATGACAAAGCCATTGGTTAAAATATGAAAATGAAGGTGAGAAAAAATAACAAAATGTGAAAGGACAAACAAAAGAAAAATAAGCGAGATAGTAATATATTTTGATTTTGCTGAATTCATTTCCATTGGGGCTCATGGCTAAAATTTGCCTATTATGATAATGTTTTCTTGGATAAAAGTCAAGCAAAATTTTTGTGCAGCCAGACTTCGTTGTAGCAAAATGTGGATTAGATATTTTTTTTAACAAAAGTTGCTGACGGATGAGACATCAAATATTTTGCTTGACAAAATGGTATTTTGTGCTTAAATTTTCTCACCAAGAAATCCTTGAAAATAATAATAGATATCACGACTATTATGAATGACCAGTCAAAAAGCTGATTGGGCTAAAGCCCAAGTGATTTCGGATTTCATAAGTTTCTCCGCCATAAATGGCGGAGCTATTCATAAAAATTGAATAGCTCCGTTCTTTAGAACGGAGATCTCATAATTTCCCAACAAATTCTTTGGGCTTTAGCTCTTCAGTTCATTTGGTTTTTTTCAACTGTTCATTCATATGACTATTATAAAAGCAAGGGGCCGAAATGACGATCAGGTCAACCAGGTCATTAATTCAGGACAATTTTTCAGCATCGAAAAATGAGTGCTGGGAATAAAAATGGCAAGGAGCACATTATGAGAAATCCGTTGCAAATTCGAAAAAGATTTGTTAAAGCTTTGCTTATTTTAATGGTGCTTATTTCACCCTCGTTTGGTCAGAACATAAAAGGTCAGCTCAGAGTTGCCGATTCGAGCTTCGTGCAAGTAATTACGACAGTGGATAAAAGCTCAAATGTGGGACGGATAATTAGTGTTGGTGATAAAGAAATCGTCTTTAAAGCCGAGTTTGGTACAATTGTCATCCCCATTGAAAAGATCAAAGAGATTAAAGAAGTTCCAGCCGCAGCCATCAAACAAGGAATTTATTGGTTTCCCAATCCCAATGCTACCCGCCTGTATTTTTCTCCCACCGCATTTATGTTGAATAAGCGAGAAGGCTATTTTGCCGATTACTACGTTTTTTTCCCTGGCTTTGCTTATGGGATTACTAATAATATCACCATTGGAGGCGGGCTGTCGCTCATTCCCGGAGCGAATATGAGCGAGCAAATCTATTATTTCACACCCAAGATCGGACTCAAGGCTGGAGAAAAATTTCATGTTGCTGCTGGTGCATTGGTGATCAAATTGCCAAATATTAAAGATGAAAGCGATGAACCACCGCTGGCTGGAATTTTGTACGGCGTTAGCACCTTTGGTCATCCTGATGCCAGTTTGACATTTGGATTAGGCTACGGCTTTGTTGATGACGAATTAGCTGATAAGCCGCTTATCTTAATTGGCGGCGAAAAGCGCTTATCACGGCGCATTGGTTTTGTGTCAGAAAATTTCATTTTTCCGGGACTTGATAATCCAATGGTCTCTTATGGCATCCGGTTTTTTGGCGAAAAAATGAGCGTGGATTTGGCGCTGTGGAACTCACTCAGTCACGAGGCAATTTTTCCGGGAGTTCCTTATATTGATTTTGTCTATAGTTTTTAAACCATTGGCAAACCAATAAAAAGCAGATGAGGCTATTACTGCCGGCCTAAGAATGTAGCAAGCAATCAAAAAATCTACTCCAGCAAACAGCGGCGTTTGCTAAAACGATTGGGCAAACACGAAGATCTGGCTTGTCCCATTTCTTTTTCGCAGCAAGGCTGAACTTTATGGTTTTAATAAAGCTGCGATGTTTTGAAGAAAAAGGCACTGGCTACCAGGCAAGGATCGACCAAAATAACCTGCAATCAGCATAATGAAAAACTAAATTAACAGACGCACTTCTACTAGCTACGGAAAGGATGAGTAATGGAAGGTAAAAAAAGGATCGGCTATTATCGATGGACTATTTGCGCGTTGATTTTTTCCGCCACGACTATCAACTACATCGATCGACAGGTCATCGGAATTCTGAAAAATACGCTGATCGATGAGCATATTTTTTCTGAAGCAGAATATGGATTGATTGTCACTGCCTTTCAGGCAGCCTACGCCCTTGGCCTACTGATTGCTGGTCGTTTAATGGATTATCTGGGCACGAAAATTGGTTATGCGCTATCGCTGATTGTATGGAGTTTCGCTGCCATGGGGCATGCGCTGGCAAAGACCGCTTTCGGATTTGGAGCGGCTCGATTTTCACTCGGACTCGGTGAGGCTGGTAATTTTCCAGCGGCGATAAAGACGGTGGCTGAATGGTTTCCGAAAAAGGAACGCGCACTAGCCACGGGTATTTTTAATGCGGGAACCAATGTCGGGGCGGTTTTAGCGCCGGTGATGGTTCCCATCATTGTTGCGATATGGGGCTGGCAGGCAGCTTTTATCATTACCGGTACAATCGGATTTTTGTGGCTAATTTTCTGGTTCTGGCTTTACGACAAGCCGCGTCAGCAAAAAAGATTGTCGGCAACCGAGCTAGCCTATATCGAAAGCGATCCTGCTGATCCGCCAGAAAAAATTTCCTGGCTGAAATTGATGTCTTATCGCGAAACCTGGGGCTTTGCTATTGGAAAATTTTTGACCGATCCCATCTGGTGGTTTTACTTGTACTGGATCCCTGGTTTTTTGCAAAAGCAGTATCATTTAGAATTGGATGTAAAACAACTTGGTTTACCGTTAATCATCATTTATGTATTAGCCGATATCGGCAGCATTGGCGGGGGCTGGCTGTCATCATTTTTTATCAAACATGGCTGGACAATTAACAAGGGTCGCAAAAGTGCCATGCTGATGTGCGCGCTGGCGGTAACGCCGATTATCATCGCGACCCAGAATATCAGCTTGTGGGTTGCGGTCGGCTTGCTCGGCTTAGCTACCGCGGCTCATCAGGGCTGGTCTGCTAATATTTTTACCACTGCCTCGGATATGTTTCCGCGAAAAGTGGTGGGTTCAGTGGTGGGATTCGGAGGCATGGCCGGCTCGATTGGCGGTATGATTTTTTCCACTTCAGCCGGCTTTATCCTGGAGTTTACCGGCAGCTATTATAGCCTGTTCATTATCGCTGGTTCAGCCTATTTAGTGGCATTGCTTATTTTCCAAGCTTTGGTCCCCACAATCGATCAGGCTAAAATCAAGATTTGAAAACTTCATCGCCTATTATTTGCTGACTGAGCCAGCTTATGGTACCTCAGAAAAAAGCCGTTCTGTTGATGAATGGCTTTTTTATTGCCGATTTTGAAGTCGGCTGCAACTTGCTGCATTGAGGCGAAAATCACTTAAGGTTCAATCAAGTAACTTTTTCATTTTGCTTACAAATTTATCCGCTGGCACAAAACCAATTTCTCGTAGCTCTTTTGCTTCATGGCCATTTCTGTCGATAAAAACGAATGTGGGCAAACCACCGGCTTGATATAAATTCATAAACTCTTTCACCGCTGCATTTGGCGCTGTGCAATCCACTTTAATCATGGTAAATTCTTTGGCCAATTCTACGACCCGTTCATCCTTAAATGTTTTCTGATCCATTTCTTTGCAAGGAATGCACCACTCAGCGTAAAAATCGAGGAAAACCGGCGCGCCTTGCTGCTTTAGTTCAGCGACCGATCCCTGTTGATAAAATATCCAGTTTATTTCTGATGGCTTAGAATGGATGGCTTTATTGACAAAAAATAATCCTGAAAGAATAAGCGCGACACCAAAAACTTTTTTGCCGATGACAAAACCTTTTTTATAGCCGATGGCATGATCCAAAAATCCCAGCAGCAGACCGCTAAAAATAGCCAACATGCCTAAATAAAAACCTTCCTCATCAAAAATATGGTTTGCCTGAGGAATAAAAAAATGCAGCGCCACACCAATCAATAAAATACCGAACACCTTGCGCACCCAGACCATCCACAAGCCGGATTGAGGCAATTTGTTGAGTAGCCCAGAAAAAGTCGCTAGCAGCAAATAAGGCAAACCCAAGCCTAATCCCATAATAAAAAATAGCATGGTTCCTTTCAGCACTATTCCCATTTTCGCCACTAATCCCACCAATCCGATGATGATGCCAGCAGCGCAGGGAGCAATGACTACGCCAACCGTTAGCCCCATGACCAGCGCGCCGATGTTGCCCTGGCGTGATTGTCCCAGTCGTTCTGAAAGCCAGGCGGGTACGGTTATTTCAAAGGCACCAAACATGCTGGCAGCCATAGCGAGAATTAAAACCGTGATGAACACGATGAACCAAGGATTCTGAAACAAAAATCCCCACTGCTTACCAGCCAAGCCAGAAATAAGCCCTAAAACTGCAAATATAATTGCTATTCCCAAAACATAAAACAGCGCCATGACAAGCGCTTTGCCTTTTTTTCGCTCGCTTTGTCCGCCAAAGTAGCCGACGGTTAAAGGGATGACCGGATAAACGCAGGGCGTCAGATTGAGTGCAAAGCCAAAAATGAAAAAGGCTAACATAGCCTGGCCAAGACCTTTCTCTAAAACCTCTTTCGTGCGCCGTTCATCTGAAGTCAATTTTAAATCTGGCGCCGGTTGCTCTTGTTTGACTATTTGTTTTGTTTCCAATTCTTGAGACAATTCATCAGCTAATCCTGCCTCAGGCGTTTTTTCTGCATTGCCAGCCAGCGTAGTATCTGGCGCAGCCGAGGTGACTGTAAAAGGGATTTCAAATGGCAATCGCTGCGGGGCATAACAATTGACATTGGTGCAACCCTGAAAGCTGAAGCTTCCTTTGATGATTTTTCCTCCGGCTGAAATTTTTTCTCCAAGTTTTATCGAGGAACGAAAAATTGCTGTCCCTTCAAAAACAGAAATTGGTTTTTCAGAAAATGAAAAAGTTGCCATTTTAGCTGGGGGATAAACAATGTCCCCAAAAGCGACATTTTCCAGCGCTTC
>CAZNDR010000029.1:0-16149 GCA_964571835.1 uncultured Cytophagia bacterium
GCATAAAAAAGCGCCTCCACTGCCACATCGCTATTGGATTGCGCCAACGAATGAGCGGCAATTTTTCTCAGCTCCGCATCTTTCTCGTGTTTGAGAATCTGAGCAATCACCGAGACACCAGCGTTATCTCTTTGATCTGCGAGGCATATAAAGCTGCTTTTTTAACAGCGTCAAATTTAGAGGTCTGTAAAATTTCGATGATGATCTGCTTATCTTCAGCCGCCAGGCGATTGGCCAAGGCATAAACAGCCGTCTTGGCTAATTTTTCATCTTTGTTGTCAGTAGCAATTTTAAAAAGAATAGCCCGCCTCTCCTGGCTGTCCATTTCGCTGATGGCATAGAGCGCGGCTTCGCGGGTACGAGTTGGTCGGTCGGAAAGAATGATTTCTTTCAACACTGCAGCTGGCATTTCGCTTTTAAGGCCGGCTATGGAATAAACAGCAGCTTTACTCAGTTCCTCGTTCAAATTCAGGGCTCCCTTTTGCCGATTTTTAAGACGATGGATTAAAGAAAAAGGTTCGCAAGGACATAGAGGATTATCCAATTAAGGATATCTTAATTTGCTTTTAAAATTTTGTTGTTGATTATTAGACAGAATAATTTTATATTGATTAAAATTTTTTCGCTCATAAAGATACATGGGTAGAATTTCTTTTTTTAAAAAAGATAACAGGTATTTCATTGACTTTCGTGAAACACAGATTTTCAATATTCAGGAAATTTTTAACAAATCGTTTTTAAGTCAATCTTAAATTATTTCTATTTGTAATTGTATGCTGCAAATACTTATTGTATCATAAATCAACTTGAAATGGTGGATGATAAATCCTTTTCCAATTTTTTAAAACGGATTGATAGATGTCTAAAAAAATCAGAGTTGGCATCCTGTTCGGCGGCAAATCGGCTGAGCATGAAGTTTCTTTGCAATCAGCGAAAAATGTTTACGAAGCCATCGACAAAAATAAATATGAAGTGACACTGATCGGCATTGATAAACAGGGCAAATGGCATTTAAGTGACGCGCATAAATTTTTAAAAAATGCTGACAATCCCAAGCTCATTCAAATGCCCAGGCTCGATGAAAATCTGGCGCTAGTGCCAGGAGAAAAAAAACAGCCATTGGTCAAAGCATCGAGCCGCCAATATATCGGTCCAATCGATGTGGTGTTTCCGATATTGCATGGGCCGCTTGGTGAAGATGGTACGATTCAAGGATTGTTAAAATTAGCTAATGTGCCATTTGTTGGCGCCAGTGTATTGGGTTCAGCGATTGGCATGGATAAAGATGTGATGAAAAGGCTATTGCGGGATGCTGGTTTGCCAATTCCCAAATTTTTAGCTTTCCAAATCGCGGGAAAAAAAGATTTAAATTTTGATTTTGTTGCTGATAAAATTGGCTGTCCATTTTTTGTCAAGCCGGCCAATCTTGGCTCGTCGGTGGGCATTCATCGCGTGGCTGACAAAACGGAATTTGCTCCTGCCACTGCTGACGCATTTTTGTACGACACAAAAATTCTTTTCGAAGAAAATATGGAAGGCAGAGAAGTTGAGTGCTCCGTGCTGGGCAATGATAATCCCATTGCTTCGACCGTCGGAGAGATTATTACCAACAAGCAGAAACATCAGTTTTATTCCTATGAAGCCAAATACATCGATGAAGCGGGCGCTATTTTAAAAATCCCGGCCGAGCTAACTGCTGCCGTGATCAAACGAGTGCAAGAATTAGCCGTGCAAACGTTCAAAATTTTGTGCTGCCAGGGAATGGCGCGAGTTGATTTTTTTCTAAAAAATAATGAACAGGTTTTTGTTAATGAGTTAAATACCATTCCCGGCTTCACCAGAATCAGCATGTATCCGAAATTGTGGGAAGCCAGTGGCCTTTCTTATTCAGATTTGATCGACCGCTTAATTCAACTGGCGTTGGAAAGATTTGAAAATGAACAAAAGCTGAAAACTTCGGTGGCATTGACATGAAAAAAAAACTGGCTCTTCTTTGCTGCAGTTTTTATTTCTGTTTTCCCCTGCCCTTGCTTGTTGGCCAGGCTAATAAAATTGCCGATGGAGAAGAAAAAATTAACCAAAAATTTTGTCAAATCACTGACCAATCGGAATGGAAACTTGCTCACACGATCAAACTGAATTTCGCTGCTTATCATCCCCAGGGGTTGGTCAAGCTGGGCAGATTTTATTTTCTGAGCGCAGTACAAACTATTGTCAAACCTGAAAAATACCTGACACCATTGAATGGCTATGATCGCTCCCCCGGCAAAGGAGTCGGTTTTTTGTTCAAATTCGATGAACAAGGAGATTTGTTGGCTGAGGCTTGTTTGGGTGATAGCATGAATTATCATCCTGGGGGAATTGATTGTGACGGCAAATACCTTTGGATTCCAGTGGCTGAGTATCGACCCAACAGCAAGACGTATTTATATCGAGTTCATCCTGACAACCTAACTTGTCAAAAAATTTTTTCTATCGCTGATCATATCGGTGCGGTGGCGTGCGATACCGAACAAAATCGATTGATCGGTGTGAACTGGGGGGCGCGCCGATTCTATAGCTGGGAAATAAATTTTCAGCGCCCATCGCCAAAAGTTAAAATTAAGCATGGTGGCGTGAGCCATTTTACAGCCAACAACAGCTTCTATATCGATTATCAGGATTGTCATTTTGTGGGAAATGCTACCATGCTCTGCAGCGGTTTAAAACACTATGAAATAGAGGGGATTGGCACATTCACGCTGGGCGGGCTGGAATTGATTAATCTGAAATCTTTTCTTCCGCTCCATCAAATCCCGATCAGCCTATTTGTTCGTCCTAATTTAGTGATGAGCAATAATCCGTTTTTTGTTGAAGTCGTGGGCAATGAATTGATATTTTACTTTATCCCTGAAGACAATGAGTCACATCTCTACATTTACAATGTGAAAAATTTGCTTTAATTTTCAATCAAAGCAAGGATATCTCATGCGTGTTGAAGAAATCCCCGCCTATGAACAAAATTTCCATGATACCGGCATTGACAGTCAGGGGAAAAGGCACATTCTAAGCCACCGACAGATTCCAATCCCCGGTGAGACAATATCCATGAATTACACGTTGGTTCAACCAGCTTCGGGGAAGGCGTCTTATTATTATCAACAAGAATTTCCCAAGAAGCAAATAGTACTCCATTACACGATGGGCTATTTGAAAGGTGATATCGCGACCTTGACTGCGCCAGATGAATATGTGTCGGTGCCCTTTGTCATAGCACGAAACGGTACAATTTATAACCTGTTTTCTTCCCGCTTTTGGTCTTTTCATCTTGGTCTTGGCGCCATTGGTGGCAATGAAATCAGAAGCAAAGCGACTATCGGCATCGAGCTTTCCAATATTGGTCATCTCACGCAAACCAGCGAAGGAATGAAAAGCTGGCGTAATGTTATTTACTGTGATGTTTCTCAAATTCAATTTTATGAACAGAGGGCATTTCAAGGATACAGATATTTTGCGACCTTCACGGCTGCGCAATACCAATCGCTCCTCATTCTGCTGCGTTATTTGACGGCTCAATATAACATTGCCAGAGAATTTTTGCCCGATGATTTTCGCTACCTCGCTTTTGAGGAGGTGATCGATTTTAATGGTATTGTCTCCCACGTCAATTACCGTTCCACCGGCAAGCTGGATATTGGGCCGGCTTTCGATTGGGAGAGAATTATTGCTGGAATGAGATAGGACAGTGGCAGTTTAGCTTTTTTTTTGTCACCAAGCTCGGTGGCTGAATAGTTACCAATTTTTTTTAAATGAGATCACTTGAACTTGCTTGCTGGTTATTAAGCAAAGGAGCTTTTCCATGCGCAATTTGTCAAGACATTCGCCCAAAAAAATTGGACTTGCACCTGGGACAGTGATTCACGTCGGCGAACAAAAAATGACAGCCGTACAGATTACCGTCATCGATTATGATGAAAGCCATTTATTTGAAAAAAAACTGGCAGACATCGAAGAGAGCTTTCCGTTCAAAGACAAGCCGTCAGTCACCTGGCTGAACATCGATGGCTTGCACGAAGTGGATATCATCGAAAAAATAGGTCAGCATTTTGGGATTCACGCGCTGGTGCTTGAAGATATTGTTCATACCAGCCAACGGCCCAAGATCGAAGATTTTGAAAGTTATATTTTTATTGTTTTGAAAATGCTCGAATATGATAATGCAAATAATGAAATATTAGATGAACAATTTAGTCTGGTCATGGGAAAAAATTTTGTTATTACTTTCCAAGAAAATGTCGGCGATATATTTGATCCGCTGCGAGAGCGCATTCGCAGCAATAATGCTCGTCTGCGCAAAACGAACGCCGACTATCTCACCTACGCGATGATCGATGCCGTAGTCGATAATTATTTTGTCATCCTGGAAAAATTGGGAGAAAAAATAGAAGACCTGGAGGATGAGTTGCTCAGTGATCCCTCCCTCCACACGTTGAATCAAATTCATCAAATCAAACGCAAATTGATCACGTTGCGGAAATCGGTCTGGCCGCTGAGAGAAGTCATCAGCAGTCTGGAACGAGAAGATTCACCTTTGATCTCAAAAGCGACCAATATTTTTATACGCGATATTTATGATCACACGATACGGGTAATTGAGACTTTGGAAACCTACCGCGATATGATCGCCGGCATGCTCGATACCTACCTGTCCAGCGTCAGCGTCAAAATGAATGAGGTGATGAAGCTGTTAACAATTATTGCTACGATTTTTATCCCGCTCACTTTTTTTGCTGGCATTTATGGTATGAATTTCGAATACATGCCGGAGCTGAAATGGCGTTGGGGCTATTTTACTATGCGGGGATTGATGGTGCTGATTGCTTTAGGCATGATTTTTTATTTTCGCCGAAAAAAATGGTTGTAGCATTTGATGTTTAAAAATTACCCCAGTCAAAGAATTGATTCGATGAGGGGATCTCAGCACCTAAAATTAATTTGTCTCATAAAACAAGTCTGATCTTTTCTAATGAAAGCAAATGAAAAAAAAAGAATCAAAAAAAATGCCGTCGTCAGCCTTATAAAGGTCAGTTTATTTTTATTTCTATTCGTCTTTGGTTGTTATGTTTTTCTGACGACGGCTCCAGGCGAAAAAATAATTAAGGATTTCTTGCTCAATGAACTAATCAACGCACTTGATGCTAATGTCGCCATCCAACAACTTGAGACCAATCTATTTTCCCGCATAAAATTGCATCAGTTAGAGATTTCCCAAAATCAGCAAAATAATATTTTGCCCCTTTTAACACTAAAAACAGTACAGATAAATTATAGCCTTTTCGATCTCATTAATCACAAAATCAGGTTAAAAAAAATAGGCATTGATAGCCTTCTCATAAATGTCAGCCGCGACAGCAAGGGACATTTTAGTTTTCTGAGTGACGATGCTTACAAAAGCGAGCCTGCTGATACTTCTCGCTCCCCTTTCAGTCTTATCGTTGAAAAATTGGATTTAAAAAACTCAGCAGTTTTTTATAGTGACAAATTTTTAAATTTAGACGCCTCGCTTTTTAATGTGCATATTAAAACGAATTTGAAACCTCAGAACGACTTTCAGTTAAAGGTCACTGCGGATTCAATGAACGCCAAGTATAAGACAGTCCCGCTCTCGGCACAGAGCATCTCCATGGTGGGCACATGGAATCCGACACATTGGCAGATTGATTCTCTCCAGTTTCTACTGTCGGAGCTACAATTGTTCGCCTATGGCAGTGGAAATCAGACATCATTCGACTCAGCGCACATTAATCTGGCAGGTCCTCTTGACAAGATTAGCGCGATCTACCAGCCATGGATTCCTGAGATATTATTGCCAATTGAGGGTGAATTACACTTGCAGTTCAAGGCAACTGGCGATCTTGAAGAACCTCGAATCGACGTGCTGCTGTTGATGTCAGATTTAACTGCGGGATATTTCGGCCTGCAGCAGGCGGAACTAAGCGGCACATGGTGTGAGCACGCAGTGGAATTGACCAGCTTTCAGGCACAATTATTTGACGGAAATATTTTCAGCGACGGCAAGATCGTTCTGGATTCTTCAGGGTTCAATAATCTCCAATTTAATTTGCACAACATCAATCTGGCAGATTTATGGCGCGCTATTTATCATAGCCAATCAGAAATAAATGGGCTTGTTTCTGGACATTTATGGGCAGAAGGCAAAGGATCTCAACTGGCTAATTGGCAGATTCAGGCTGATCTATCGATCATAAACATAAGATATGAAAATAAGTCTTTGTCGGCAATAAATACCAAATTCACTTTAAAAGATGGTTTTGCGACATTTAACTTTGCTCAAGCAACTTCAGAGATTTTTCTCAACACAACTTTTTTTGACCACAGCCTTTCTGGTAATTTCACCGGAAAAATTGAAGATTTGTCTTATCTGACAGAGTTGCTCAATGTGGAAGAGGTTCGAGGGCAATTGCAATTCAGTGGCAACATCAGCGGCTCACAAGAAAAGCCGCGCATTGAGGCTGATGTTTTTGGCTCTCACCTCAAATATCAAAATTTTCCGCTTGATTCCATGGCTGCGAAAATTCATTTCTGTAACAATATTTTGTTTATCGAGCAGTTAACCGGCAACGGAAACTTAGCTGTAATTGATTCCGCGCAAGCGCCATTTCACCTGACCGGTTTAAGTGGCGGTTTTAATTATTTTGCCGAAGCTTCAGGCCCAATTGACAATCTGTTGGCACATGTTGAAATGGAACTTAATTCTCCGGCATTTGAGTCGCTGGTTTTTGATAAAGGCATTGTCCAGGCCTCACTGCAAAATCAGATAATTCACCTGGATTACTTTAATTTGATTCGCGATTCATTGTTGGCAAACATTCAGGCGGATCTCTCATTATCTGCCCTCAAAGGAAAGGCGGATTTTAATCTTTATAAATTAGCGACAAATCAGGATAAAATTTTTAGTCTGAAAAAGCCGATAGCTGCAAATGATGAAACTTTATGCAGCGTTGGCCAAATAAGCAATCGATTCGATTTCAGTGATAAAAGAAATATTGATATTTCTACCAGCGCTGAGAATGTTTCTCTTCAAGAATTAGGAAGGCTGACTTCCGCTGCTTTAAAATTTGGTGGCACCGCCAACTTCAATTCGCACTTTCAGGGCAGCTTTGATGAGCCTGAAATTGATTTACAAATTTATATCAATCGTCCATCATTTGCATCAACAATTTTCGATTCAGTGGTTAGCAATATTCAATTTCATCGTTCTAAACTGATTGTCAAAAATATTGATTTGCATTTAAAAAATTTCCATTCGCACGCTAACGCGCTGGTCGAAATGACAAAAGAAAAAGACGGCTCCTATCGCCTTTCTTCAGAAAATAAAACGCAGGGTACATTGATCAGCAATCGTTTTGACATCAGCTCGTTTAACTCACTGCTGCTCCAGCAAAATCAAATTTATGGCAGCGCGGAATTGGTCGTTGACTGGGATGGTACTATCGAGACACCCCACCTGTTTGGTCAAATTTTGCTAAGCGATGGACAACTTAATGACGCGCAAAAAAAGCCTCTTTTACAAAACATGCAGGCGAATATTTTCTTGAAAGATTCCGTCGTTCAGATTCAAGAAATCAAAACCGATTTTCAAAATATGCCAATTAAACTGTACGGAGCATTAACGGAAGAGCAAAAGCACAGGATTAATCTTGATTTGAGAGTAGAGGTAGCAAACCAAAATTCGATAGATCTCAAGGGGCTTTTGACCCGGGATTCTATCTGGGTGGAATCAAAAATCAAAGACCTGAATTTGTCCTTGATGCAGCCATTTGTTACCGTCTCAAAGCAGCTTTCCGGCAGACTCAATTCAACAACGCTTATCAGTGGCAAACCGCTCAATCCTCAGCTAAACGGTAATCTGGAGATTCGTGGCTTGCAAGCCCAGCTTCCTGTCATCAACGCAAATCTATCACAAGGTGTGGTGAAAATTAATTTTGACAAACAACGTATTTTAGTGGATTCTGTGTTTGTCGCCTCCAATGGCGGCACAATTTTCTTGACCGGGAAGCTCAATCATTTTCTGGGGAAAATTGACGATATTAATTTACAAGCAAAGATCAATAAAATTAGAATCAATCGGCCGAAAGAATTTACACTGGATATCAAATCCAGCACGATAAATTATAAAGAAGTTGACAATTATAATATTTTGGATGGCGACATTCTGTTGGGTGAATCAAAATTTATTTATAATATTCGCCCTCAGATGTTTATAAACTTTGCCAAATCGGTCGAGCGCCCCAGACCTGAGCAAGCGGAAATTTTCAAAAAGACAAAGTTTAATATTCGCTTGCGCGAAAGCGAACAAATTTGGGTGGATAATAACCTGGCTCGTGTGCGGCTGCATCCGGAACTCAGCTTGATTGGCACGCCAGCCAATCCTTTTGTTGGTGGACGATTGAATATCGAGGAGGGTTATGTTTTGTACCTGGACCGCAAATTTAAAATCAGCAAAGGCGTTATCGATTTTATCGATCCCAACAAAATGAATCCCATCATCAACATCGAAGCGCGGGCAATTTTAAAAAGCTATCAGACTTTGGTGGGCACAGAGTATGAAATTGTTTTGAGCATCAATGGCGCTCTGGATCAGGCGGAATTGAAACTGGTCTCTGAACCGGCCTTAGAAAAAGCAGACATCATTTCATTGCTGACGATTGGCGCTACGCGTCAACAATTAACATCAACCAGCGTTGAGGGAAAAGATCCAACGACAACTCGGATTTTGTTGGAGAGAGCTAAATCGCTCTCCAGCGAAAGAATTTCAGGTTATGCCGAAAGAAAATTGGGCAACGTCCTGGGACTGGAAAAAATAACCATCGAGGGGAATTTGCTCAACTTTGGTAAGACCTGGGGACCTCAATTGATGGCCTCAAAGAAATTATCCGACCGCGTTAACTTGATCTATACAACAACAGTAGGCTATATGAATGAGCAGAACATCCGCCTGGGATACCGATTGACAAAAAAATTCTCCATCGAGGGTCAGACAGATCAACGCGGGCGCTCTGGAATTGATATTAAATATAAGCTTAAAACTAAATGAGATTAAAATTTAAAATAGTCAAGTTGCTATTCTTTTTCTCTTTTATTGTTGTGCCAGCACATGTCGCTACCGGACAGACAGATAAAAAAACAGCCGTAGTGCAGGTGAAATTTGAAGGCAACCAGGCATTCAGAGACAGGCGCTTATTACGAACTATGATCACCAGACCTTCCAGTCTATTTAGCAAAAACTATTATCATGCTGAAATCTTTCAGGAAGATTTAGCTAGCCTGGTTTCCTTTTACAACCGCAATGGCTATTTAGAAACAACTGTTTCAGAGCATAAAGTTCAAATCGACACGTTAAAAAAATCAGCAAAAATTTATATAAAAATTGAAGAAGGTGAAATTACAAGAATTGAAGGCGTCAGCGTTTTTGGGAACGAATTTTTTGATGAGGCAACAATTTTAGCCAACTATAAATTTCGGGAAAACGACCCTTTTAGGGAGGAAAAGATACAGGAGGCAAAAATTGCCATTCTTACCATGTACGCTGATAATGGATTTTTAGAGGCGGAGGTGGTCTCGGAGATCAAAATTAACGCAGAGACACATCGCGCTCTTATCGATTTTTTAATCACTGAAAAATGTCAATATCGCATCGGCGACATTGCTATTAAAGGAAATGATAAGACGAAAGAGAAAGTTATCAGACGCGAAATCCTTTTTCGCCCTAATACGATTGTCAGATATTCTCAGCTTTTGAAATCGCAGCGAAATTTATATATGACCGGACTTTTTCAGAGCATTTTCATTCGTCCACAACAATCAAAAACCGATTCAACCCAAAAAGATATTCTGGTCGAAGTCAAAGACAAAGAATCAACTGAATTTAATGTTTTGCTTGGCTATGGTTCGGTTGACAAAGCCAGGGGAAGATTAGAAGCGTTCAGCACCAATTTAAAAGGGACAGCACGAAAAATTGGGATATCTACAAAATTAAGTTATATTAACCAGGCAGTTGAGGCAACTTTTACCGAGCCTTACACATTTGGTTGGCGCTGGAAAACCGACATGGGTTTTAAATATGATTTCCTTGATGAACCAGATTATAATTTGCACCGTGTTGGCGGCAGAATGACAGTCGGGAGAAATATCAAGGATCGATCGAACATCTCCTTGAAGTTTCGTCATGATAAGACCAAATTGAGCGCGGTGAAAGTTGCCAAAGTGCCGGATAAGCTGATCAGCAATGTACGGAGTTTGACATTGTCAATGATCTTTGACAATCGAGATAATATGTTCAATTCCACCAATGGCTTTTTTCTGGAATGGAGCAATGAAATAGCTGGTTCCTTTCTCAGCGGCAGCGATTCTTTTGCCCGCACTGTTTGGCGCGTCAAATATTTTATGACCTTATCACAGAATATGGTAGGGGCAACCGCTTTAGAAGTCGGCTGGATGAATGTAATTGCAGGAACCAAGGAAATTCCCTTAAATGAACGGTTTTATGCAGGTGGTCCCAATTCCCTGCGCGGTTTTAAATACCGTCTGGTCGGGCCCCAGGATATCAACGGTGTAGAATTGGGTGGACAATTTAAAGTCGTTTGGAATGTTTTGGAAATCCGCAATACCATTTATAAAATGGTCGGCGCGGCTGTTTTTCTTGATGTGGGAAATGTCTGGGCAAGGGCTCGAGCTTTCAATTTAAACGATTTTCGCTGGTCGCCGGGATTCGGCGTACGTGTCAATACGCCACTGGGAATTATCCGGCTTGATTATGCCATTAATTCTGATAATAAACGAAACGAACCCGCGTCAATGTTTTATTTTAATATGGGCCAGGCATTTTGATTATATTGCCTGAGCGGCGAAATCGAACTATGTTATGACCTGTAGGTGGATATTTATGTTTTTGCTTGCTAATCAAAATAATGAGCTGCCCTACGTCTATCTTTTTTATTCATGACGAGAAAAAGCTGCAGGCGTTTTTAAACCGAGGATTAATTTCATTTCCATAGCAACAAAACAGTTGTCAATTTAAATAAAAACTATGAATCAAAAAGATACCTATTGGATTTATCTTTTAGTCTGCTCCAACAACGCCTATTACGCTGGTTTCACAAAAGACCTGGCATTGCGCTTCAAAAAACATGTTACTGGGAAAGCAGGTTCAAAATATACGCGAAGCTTCCAACCTACCAAAATAGTTCAAAGCTGGTGTATTCATGAATCGATGGGCAAAGCTTTAAAGGTGGAGCAACTCATAAAAAAGTTGTCGCGAAAGATGAAGACAAAAATCATCGAAAATCCGCTTGAATTAAAGACATTGATTCAACAGCGGCTCCAGATGAATATGGAAATTGTTCCAGTCAAGCCAGCAGATTTGCAGGAGCTCAATAAAGACGTTGGCAAAAACTCATGTTAACTGCCGAGAATCTTTTCGCCAGCGCAATGCCAATAACCAAACATCTAAATCAACCTTTGAATCGCCCCACATCAATGTCGTACTTTAAGATTTTGTATCCCACTGTTCTCTCTGTTGTATCCAGCAGTCGTGCTGCTTTGGCGCGATTTCCACGAGTTGTTTTTAATGCCTCCTGAATCAGTCCTTTTTCAGAGGCAGCCACTGCCTCTTCGAGCGAGAGCTGGGGAACGGTATTACTGCTTTCGGCGGTTTGCAAGGTTGGCGGCAGGTGATAGCTGTGACTCGGCTGGTCTTCACAAATAAGGGCTGCTCTCTCGATACAATTCTCCAGTTCGCGCACATTGCCGGGCCAATGATAACGCATGAGCCTGTCAATAGCTGGTGTGGAGATGCGTCGGATGGCTCTGCTGTGCGTGCGACCGTACTTAATCATAAAATGATCTGCCAGTAGCAGAATATCGGTTTTGCGATCGCGCAGAGGCGGCGAATAAAGGGAAAACACATTCAAGCGATAATACAAATCTTCACGGAATTTTCCCTTCGTCATCAGCTCTTCCAGATTGGCGTTGGTGGCTGCAATGACGCGAACATTCACTTTAATCGTCTCAACGCCTCCCACTCGTTCAAATCCCTGTTCCGGCAATACTCCTACAGGTTGACCTGGGTCTTGGTTGTCAATTCGCCGACTTCGTCTAAAAAAATCGTCCCCCCATCGGCTAATTTAAACCGCCCTTTTTTCTGGCCACGGCACCAGTAACAGCGCCTTTCTCATGGCCGAAAAATTCTGACTCGATCAAGTTTTCTGGAATGGCAACACAATTGACCGAACTAAATGGTTTATCATGCCGGGTCGAATTGTAATGTATCGCCTCCGCAATTAACTCCTTTCCAGTGCCTGATTGGCCGCGAATCAAAACAGTGGTATTAGCGCCACAAACTCGTGCCACCTGCTCATAAACATGGCGCATTTCATGACTGTTGCCGATGATCTGGTGAAAAAGAAATCCTTCCTGCAGTTTTTTTTTAACATCACATTTTCATCTATCATCTTTTTTCGTTCTCATTCAATTACATGCCTGACACGAATCGGCTGCAATTGTGCAGAAGCGACAAGAGTCAAAAATTTTAACGTATGCTCATATTCTCTTTTCACATTGTAGGGAAGGCTAACGACCAGAGTGTCAAGCAAAATATAATCCAATACAATAGGCACACCGATGAACGATTGCACGCCATCTTTTTTAGCGTCCCCGGAACTCAGGCGGTTCAAAAACAACGGCTACTGGCCCACCTTGGACACAATAATTGGTTTGCCCGTTTCAGCGATGCGACTGGTCAATCCTTCACTCAATTTGTGTTTTGCCTTTGCCACATCGCTGCGATAGCCAATCGAGGCAGCCAATTCTAGCTGTTTTTCTTCACTGTCAGCCAAAAAAACTGCACCAGACTTGATTTTATAAGAGTACTGCAATATCTTTGATGTTGCTTGTAGAGATTCATAAAGATTTAAATTTCGACTCACCGCCTGATTTATCTCTAGCAAAATGGACAATTTTTTAATACGGCTGTGGCGGCACCAGCTATGGGCTGCTTGTTTCGGCTGTTCATTCTATCACCTGTTTTTACCTCTCAAAACTGCAATCTCACTGGGCAGAATTTAGAAAAAGTGCTATTGAAAGCAATAACAAATATCACTCCTTTTTCGGCTAAACCAAAATGACACAGCAACGACAAAGGTAACCTGGTTGCCAGCAAAGTCGCACCATTAGTACTGTGATTTGCAGACGAGTTTGATGACTATTTTTTTTATCTATTTCCTCGCCGCTTTTACAAAAAACTGCTTTTTTTAGAACAGCAAATATTATTGATCTGAATGGAATGATCTCGTCATCGAGGATGTGTATTTTTGCAACATTCGTTCTCTTTATTACCGTGTACAATTACCACACTACAAGGCGATCTCTCTTTTATCCCTCTTATTAAACTTTGCAAAATCAGGTATTAATCAGGACAGCTATTTGCGGTATGAACTTTGTAATTGTCAGGATAGTTAGTTTATTCATTATATAATTGGTGACAGCGGAGGTCGGCTATGAAGTCGTTACAAGTCAAACAAATTTTGTTTTTGCTCTTTCTTTTGATCGCGTTTATGATCATTTTTGGGGTGCTCATCTATTCGTCCACCGTGAAGGCAGACGAACTTACTGGATCTAATTGGACAAAAAAGAAACTTGTCCATTATGAAAGCGGCGATGTTACCATCGATACTGATGAGGTGATTGAAGCCGATATCGTTTTAGAATCCGGCAGCATCAGCATTACCGGCGATGTCTTTGGTGACGTTATCGCCATGAATGCAGAAGTTCAATTAAATGCCGAAGCAGATATTTATGGACATGTCATTTGTTACAATTGTGAAGTGGATGTGGATGAAGCTGCTCACATAGCTGGAGAGGTGATTCGCTTGACTGAAAATAGTATCGATATCACTGGTGGACATAATTTGATCGGTTATGGCTTTAAACTGAACCAGTATCAAAGCGACACCGTAATCGACGAAAATGAGTCCGTTGTCGGTGATATTTTAGTGTTGAACCACGAGCTAATTATCAAAGGCAAGGTGGATGGTGATGTTTTTAATATTTTGGGCAGGACCATTATCAAATCTTCTGCTGCCATCGATGGCCATGTCATTGGCTTTCATGGACAGATTGCCTTGGCTGAAGATGCCTTGGTAACGGGAAGAATTCTGGGTATGGAAAAAGAGGAGCAGCCTGTCGAACAAGATGCGGACAAACATCGCGATGAACGGTTTAGAAATCGTATGGAGCAAAAATTTATCGGACACGGTCGCCAAAAGGATTCTGACATTTTTCGCTTTTGGGGCGACGTGACCATTGAGCCTGATGAGATAATAAAAGGTGCCGTGGTAACAGTGCGTGGAACTATTGAGGTTAAAGGTGAAGTTGATGGTGACGTCGTGGCGGTTTTTGGCAATGTCGAATTGGATTCCTCAGCTTATGTTGATGGCGATGTGGTCAGCGTTGGCGGAAAAATTCACCGTGAAAATAGCGCTACCGTCGAAGGTGACATTGTCCAAACAAGCATCACTGGCGTCAAAGTGGATGATGGCGATCAGCATGCCTCGGTCGGCATTTCTGGCATTTCTGTTGGACCCAAAAAAGGGGACGAGTGGGAGCAAAAGCGCCGCAAGGTGAGACATCGCTGGGAAAACATGCTGGACGAAGAATCAGTGATGTTCCGCTACAATCGAGTCGAAGGATTATTTCTGGGACTTAAATTGGACAAAAATGAGTGGGGCTATGATGATGCTTTTCTTGACATATTCGGACATATCGGTTATGGCTTTGCCGCAAAAAGAGCCTGCTACCAGATTGGTGCTCAGAGAAGCATTTTAGGCAATTTTGGCCCGGTGATTGGCATCGATGCGCACGATATTACCTTTAGCGAAGACTCCTGGATGATGCCACCATTCGAAAATTCGCTGGCAGCGCTTCTCATAAAAGAAGATTTTAATGATTTTTACCGGAAACAAGGCTATTCAGCCTACGCTAACCTGTTCCTTTCGGAATACGTAAAGTTGACTGGCGAGTACCATGAAGAAAAACATTTTAATCTGAAAAGAAAAACCAACTGGTCAATTTTTGGTGGCGACAAGAAATTTCGCTTCAATCCTGCCATTGATGAAATCGATTACAAATGTGTGGTAGCCAAGGTTAGCCTTGATACTCGTGATAGCCATAAATATCCCGATAAAGGCTGGTGGTTCAATGCCGAAGCTGAATTTGCCCGAAAAGATTTCCATGATAATTTGGTAGATTTCGATCGCTACCTGCTTGATTTGCGAAGATATCAACCTATCAGCTATGGTGAAAATCTCGATTTCAGGTTCCGCGTCGGTGCGTCGCGCGGCTGGCTGCCACAACAATTAAGATTTGATGCCGGCGGCTTTTCTGCATTGCGCGGCTATGGGTTCAAAGAATTCAAAGATGCCAATCGTCTGGTATTAGGAACGGTCGAATATCGAATTTACGGCAGCCGAAATCCGTTGAATAGCGTGGACTTTTTAGGCGATTTTAATCTTATCCTGTTCGCTGACGCTGGGCTGCTGTGGTCGGTCGAAGATTCGCTGGAAGCGAACAAGGGCTTTTCGGGAAAAGATTGGGATGATCTAAAAACTGCGTTGGGTTTTGCCATCAGCAATGAGGATGGTAATGTTAGATTAGATTTTGCCAAACGAATGGATGAAAAGGACAAGCCGTTTGTGATCACCTTCCGCATCAGCCGTCCCTTTTGAGTTCTAAAAATTTGTGGTGCTTCAGCCGCTTAGTTATCTTACTTGAAATGGACAGCAGCCTTTTTGCCCGCGGAAAAAAAGCAGCCTCAGTAGTACCATTTTTTCTGCGGGTTTTGTTATTAGCATGGAAAAATTAATGGCTAATTGGCATTATTGAGCTATCAGATTAGTTTTGCTCTTCTCAAATTCCAGCGCATTATCACTTGAAATATATCAGGCTATTACATGCGTAATTCCGAGTTGCCGCAACTCTGGAATGATATATTTTCGACTATTTTTTAAAACGAAGGCGAACATATTATTAGCAACAAAATGTATCCTTGTCCGTTAATGTAAGAAAAAGAAATTAAGCATCAGTGAAAATTTC